>NZ_JBFUKX010000040.1:0-61136 GCF_056400605.1 Mucilaginibacter sp. P5_A4
AATCTGAGTTCTATTATCAGACTGCACCTGATGAGTTATATCCATCTGTTTAACTTTCTGAACGATCCCGAGAAGCTGTCCGTCGCAACTGCTCACGACCGGCAACTAAAATTGGGGGGCTTGGACATCGGGTTTAAAACATAAATCCTTGTTTTTATCTCCTAATCAATCCTTTTTTTAACAATGAAACTTTTTACCGGACAACAGTGAACGGAGTGAAGCATCTATTATTCGCAATGCCTCATCGCCCTGTACAGTCTGCCAATAGATCCTTCACTGCGTTCAGGATGACAGACCTTTTAAAGTGTCATGTCTCAAAAAAAACTCAAAACAAAAAGAGGCGCCAACCTGGCGCCTCTTTGAATATGATTCATAGTAAATTTTAGACAGAGAAACTTTCGCCGCAACCGCAGGTGCGGCTGGCGTTGGGGTTATGAAAATTGAAGCCTTTCCCGTTTAAACCGTCGGAGAAGTCAAGCTCGGTACCGGCAAGATACAGGAATGATTTCATATCCAAAGCAATACGGATCCCATGGTCTTCAAAAAACTGGTCGCCCTTTTTTTCTTCGTTATCAAAATCAAGATTATATGATAAACCAGAGCAACCACCCCCCTGTACAGACACCCGCAGAAAATAAGAAGCATCAAGCCCCGAATCCTGCATCAGGTGTTCTATTTTACTTTTCGCTTTATCAGTTATGGTTACCATTTTTTTAGATTTGAGATATGAGATTTTAGATTTGAGATCAATTGCCACAAACCCAACTCAATCTATTAAACAACACACCATTTAAAAATCTGCGCCAGATATGGGATCTCAAATCTCATATCTAACATCTCAAATCTTATTAATGATGTACTTTTTCGCTTGCAATTGCTTCCAGGCCGTTTTTTACGCGGAAATCGTTAATTGCAGCTTTAATTGCATCCTCTGCCAAAACCGAGCAGTGGATTTTTACCGGTGGAAGAGCCAGTTCTTCAACAATATCCATGTTGTCTATCTTCATAGCATCATCAATGCTTTTGCCTTTTAACCACTCTGTAGCTAAAGATGAAGAAGCGATTGCCGAACCACAACCGAAAGTTTTAAATTTCGCATCGGTAATAACGTTGTTATCGTCCACCTCAATCTGCAGGCGCATAACGTCGCCGCATTCCGGAGCACCAACCAGGCCTGTACCTACCTTGTGGCTGCTTTTATCCAAAGTGCCCACATTGCGGGGGTTGGTGTAGTGATCAATTACTTTATCAGAATATGCCATTTTTCTTAATTTTTTAATTTGAAAATTTGAGGATTTGAAAATGATTCAGATCCCTTATTTATTTAAGTACTGTTATTAATTGAACCTGGTAATTTTCAAATCTTCAAATTACCAAATCTTCAAATCAATTAATGTTCTGCCCACTCAATTGAGTTAAGGTCGATGCCTTCTTTAAACATTTCCCAAAGCGGTGAAAGTTCGCGCAGGTGAGTAACCGCTTTTTTGGTTACTTCAACAGCATAATCAACTTCCTCTTCGGTAGTAAAGCGGCCCAGGCCAAAACGGATTGATGAATGTGCCAGATCGTCTGATAAGCCCAGGCTTTTCAGTACATATGATGGCTCTAACGAAGCTGATGTACAGGCCGAGCCTGATGATACAGCAAGGTCCTTCATCGCCATCATTAAGCCTTCGCCTTCAACATATTTGAACGAGATATTGGCTACATGTGGCAGGCGGTGTTCAACGTTTCCGTTTACATAGCTTTCTTCCAGTACGGTTAATGCCGATTCCAGTTTATCACGTAAAGCCGACAAGCGTTTTGCTTCGCTTTCCATTTCTAAACCGCAAAGCTCACAGGCTTTACCCAAACCAACAATACCCGGTACGTTTAATGTGCCCGAACGCATACCACGCTCATGGCCGCCGCCATCCATTTGTGCTGTTACTTTAACCCTTGGTCCTTTACGGCGAACGTATAATGCGCCAACGCCTTTAGGGCCGTATATTTTATGTGCCGATAATGCCAAAAGGTCAATACCATCAGCATTAACGTCAACAGGTATTTTACCAACCGCCTGTACAGCATCTGTCATAAACAGCGCGCCATATTTGTGGGCGATAGCAGATATTTCTTTTATAGGCTGAATAACACCAATTTCGTTGTTGCCATACATTACCGATACCAGGATGGTTTCGGGGGTCATGGCTGCTTCTAAAACAGCAAGGTCAACCAGTCCGTCTTCTTTAACCGGAAGGTAAGTAACCTTAGCGCCTAATTTTTCAACGTGTTTGCAGGCATCAAGTATTGCTTTATGCTCGGTAACGGTAGTTATAATGTGGTTGCCTTTGTCTTTATACATTTCAAAAACACCCTTGATAGCAAGGTTATCTGATTCTGTAGCGCCCGAAGTAAAAATTATTTCTTTCTCATTGGCGCCAATCAATTTGGCCACCTGCTCGCGTGCATAATCAACACCTTCTTCGGCTACCCAGCCAAAAGGATGGTTACGGCTGGCTGCATTACCAAATTTTGTGGTAAAATAAGGTAACATTGCCTCCAAAACCCGCGGATCCATTGGCGTTGTAGCGTTATTATCTAAATAAATTGGGATATTCATGTTCTATGATATATTAACAATGACAAAGATAAGCAAGTTTTAATTGAATTTCAGCTAAAAACATTCGCAAATTATCAAAGCTGACTATTAATTTACAATATTTGGACATGAATAAAGTAGAGCACATAGGTATAGCGGTTAACAATGTTAACCTTGCGGGCAGCATCTACGAAAAGCTGCTGAATACATCGGTTTATAAAACCGAAACGGTTGAAACCGAAGGTGTACTCACCGCTTTTTTACAAACCGGCCCCAATAAAATTGAGTTGCTGCAAGCTTTAAATGACGATAGCCCGATAGCCAGGTTTATTGGCAAAAAAGGGGAGGGGATTCATCATATTGCATTTGAGGTAGATGATATAATTGCCGAAATGCAACGGTTAAAAAGTGAAGGGTTTGTATTGCTGAATGAGGAACCTAAACGGGGTGCGGATAACAAGTTAGTTTGTTTTGTGCATCCCAAAAGTGCGAATGGGGTGTTGATAGAGCTTTGTCAGAGTGTTTAGGTTCGGGGTTCGGGTTGCGAGGGTCGGGTGCGCGTTGCGGGGTTCGGGTTGCGAGGATCGGGTTGCGGGGATCGAGGTGCGAGTCATTGGGTGCAAGATCTGGATACGCAACATAAGGTGAACTTCCAATCTATTCAACCAGCTTCATTCTTTACTTCAATGCACGTCCTCCAAACCCGCAACCCGCACCACGATCCCCGCACCAAACCCCATCCTGCAAATCTTTTTACTTTTGCCTTTTGACTTTTGAATTATTTTATTACATTTGCGCCTCTTTTAAAGACTACAGAAGATAAGTTTATATATAATGAAAAAAGATCTGCATCCATCAAACTATAGATTAGTTGTGTTTAAAGATATGTCAAACGACTATGCTTTCATGACTAAATCATGCATCGATACACGTGAATCCATTAAATGGGAAGACGGTAACGAGTATCCACTGATCAAATTAGAAATTTCGCACACTTCGCACCCTTTCTATACCGGTAAAATGAAACTGGTTGATACTGCAGGTCGTATCGATAAATTCCGTACACGTTACAACAAGAAGTAATTTCCTGTTTAATTAAATATTTACAAGTCTCGGCTTTGCAGCCGGGACTTTTTTTATTTTTGTTCCATGGGAATTATCCTTTTTGACGATAACGCACACCAAACACTGCTACCGCTTACCTATACCCGGCCCGTGGCCGATATGCGCATAGGTATCCTTACCATTGCAGAAAAGTGGGCCAGGCATTTAAATGCCAATACTTCTTTTTATACGCTCGATTATTTACAGGCCAAATTCCCTGCAAAAATTGAGGCCGATAATTTATTTATTAATGGTGCGGTTTGCCCCGACGAGAACCTGCTGGGTGCTATAGAAAAGCTGCAAACCGGCGAAGCGCTAAAGTATAACGATCAGTTGCTGGCTGTAAAACTTAACCAGGCCGATGCCGAAAGTTTTGATGCTGCTGCAAAGTTTGATAAGGTTACCGCTTACACCAACCTGTTTGTATTTATCCGCTATCCCGAAGATATTTTCAGGAAGAATGATATTGAGCTCAGGAAAGATTTTCAATTGCTTACCAAAGGCCGTACAAGTGCTGCAATAGGTTCAACCAATATCATTATTGGTGATGATTTTTTTGCCGAAGAGGGCGCGGTTGCCGATTGTTCTACATTCAACACCACCAACGGGCCAATATACTTATCAGCCAATACCGAAATTTGGGAAGGTACCCATATCCGCGGTCCTTTTGCGCTTTGCGAGCATTCGCAGGTGAAAATGGGCGCGAAGATTTACGGTGCAACTACTGTAGGCCCGTACTCACGGGTAGGCGGCGAGTTGAACAATGCCGTGATCTGGGGGTATTCGTCAAAAGGGCATGAGGGTTATTTAGGTAACTCGGTATTAGGCGAATGGTGTAATATTGGTGCCGATACCAACAACTCCAACCTTAAAAATAATTATGCCGAAGTGCGCCTTTGGGATTACGATACGCAGCGTTTTCGCAAAACCGGCCTGCAATTTTGCGGACTCATTATGGCCGACCATGCCAAATGCGCCATCAATACCATGTTTAATACCGGTACGGTGGTAGGGGTTAGTGCCAATGTGTTTGGCGCCGGCTTCCCGCGTAATTTTATAGCCGATTTTTCATGGGGAGGAGCACAGGGTTTTGAGGTTTACTCGATCAGTAAAATGTTTGAGACCGCGCGCAAAGTATTTGACCGCCGCGACCACCGTGAATTTGGCGTAGTGGAACAGGAGATATTGCAAAAGGTATTTGAATTAACAGAAGAGTATAGGCGTTTTTAGTGAGTAGTATTGGTTGATTAGGTGAACGGTTTAAACGGGCGGTGCAATCTGCCTACAACCACTTACCTAATCAACTTAATCAACTACTCACCAAGCCAATATTCAACCCAATCAACCACTCACATATAATCAACTAAAATAATAAAATCATGAGAAAAAAAATTGTTGCCGGAAACTGGAAAATGAATCTTGACTATAATGAAGGTTTAGGCGTATTTACCGAAATCATCAACATGGTTAAAGACGAAGTTACCGGCACTCAGGAAGCGGTTATCTGCAGCCCTTTTATCCATATCAACAGCCTGGTACAATTAGCAAAAGGTTACAATAAAGTATCGGTAGGTGCGCAAAACGCCCACCAGGCCGAAAGTGGTGCTTATACCGGCGAAATCTCCGCCAAAATGATCAAATCTATCGGCGCAGCCTATGTTATTCTTGGTCACTCAGAGCGCCGCCAGTATTTTGGCGAAAGCAATGAGCTGCTGGCTAAAAAAACTGATACAGTATTGAAACATGATCTTCGTCCTATTTTTTGCATCGGCGAAACTTTGCAGGAGCGCGAAGCAAACCAGCATTTTGATGTGATTAAATCGCAGCTTGCTGAAGGCGTGTTCCATTTAGAAGCTGCTGATTTTTCAAAATTGGTTTTGGCTTATGAACCGGTTTGGGCTATTGGTACAGGCGTAACTGCTTCATCGGCACAGGCGCAGGAAATACATGAATTTATCCGTAAAGAAATTGCTGCAAAATACGGCCAGGATGTTGCTGATAGCACTACTATTTTATACGGAGGCAGCTGTAACCCCAAAAATGCCGCCGAACTATTTGCCCAGCCCGATATTGATGGCGGCCTTATAGGTGGTGCATCCCTGAAATCACGCGATTTTGTGGATATCATCAAGGCGTTTAATTAGATATTAGATGTGAGATGAGCTGCGCTTGTCTGATTACTTAGATCAAACAGAGATAGGCACAAACGTTAGATGAGGGGGATTTGAGATTAATCTCACATCTCACATCTCACATCTCATATCTGATTTGAGATATAAGATGAGTTGCGCTTGTCGGTTTTTTTAGATCAAACAGAAATAGGCAACAGATGTTAGATAGGTGGGATTTGAGGCTAATCTCAAATCTCACATCTAATAGCTCGCATCTAAAATATGAAAGTTTTTCTCCCGCCTTTAATTGCTTTTATGGGCTTTGCTGCTTTTGTAATAGTTAGCGCGCTAGGTCGTACTATGCAGTTAAGCGATATGGGAGAGGGCAATGTGCATGCTTTTATGGCCTGTTTTTATTATTGCTGGCCATTGTATTTTATTGTTGCCATATTAACGCAATGGATAATTATTGTTCCGGTTTGGGAGGCTTTTGTGCTACGGTCTGCAACAGCGGCGCTGGTCACTTTTATTATGGTTGCTATCGTTTGTGCAGGTGCAGCGGGAGGGGTGGCTTATGCTATCTGGGATGAGCAATCGGGGTACGGTAATCTAACCGGGCTTACTACAATTATGCTACTCATTCAGCTGGCTTATTGGGCCGTTAATTTTTTTATTATGTTTTTAGTTACCGGGAAGACGGTTACATTGAAAAAGAAGGTTGTTGAAGAAGCGGCTGTGCAGGAAGAATAAAAACAGGAAAAACCGGCGAAAGTAATCACGGCTCTACAAAGCGAATCTGCATAGTTCGCGATTGCTTCGTACCTTATAATGACATGGTTTTTAAAGCCCTCCCCGGAGGAGAGGAGCGGCAATAACGTGTTGTAAAAACATTATCTTATGAATTACTACGAACTATTTTTTACCATCATAACTACCGAAGATTACCAGCAGGACCTGCTGATCAACGCTTTGGGCGAAATTGGTTTTGATACTTTTGAAGAGCTGGATTTTGGGTTTAAAGCCTATATACCGGAGGATGATTTTGATGAGGCAACGGTGATAGAGCAATTGTTACCGTACCGTGAATTGTTTACCTTTAGTTATGAGGTAACCCTTATTCCGCAAAAAAACTGGAATGAGGTATGGGAACGTAATTTTGAACCGATTGCGATTAGTGATAAGATTTATGTAAGGGCAACCTTTCATCCCGCCCGGCCCGAATTTCCGTATGAGATTGTGATCGACCCCAAAATGGCTTTCGGTACCGGTCACCATCAAACTACATCGATGATGCTGGAGTTGATGCTGGAGAACGATTACAACGGAAAAAACGTGCTTGATATGGGTTGCGGTACAGGCATACTGGCTATCATGGCATCTAAACTTGGCGCCGCACAGGTTACTGCTATTGATTACGACCTGGTATGCTATGAGAGTACCATCGAAAACTCCACGCTAAATAATATTGACAATATCATACCGCTTTGCGGCTCAAAAGAAGCGATCCCCGATGAGGAGCAATATGATATCATATTGGCCAATATCAACCGCAATATCCTCATAGACCAGATGGAGCGTTATGCCGAGGCGCTGAAACCCGATGGCGAGATCTATTTCAGCGGATTTTATGAAACTCCCGATCTGGATATCATTACCGATGAAGCCCGCAAATACGGCCTGAAATACATCACCCATAAAAAAGATAAGGAATGGGTGGCGGCTAAATTTATAAAGTAATATTGCATGAACCGGAATTTGGAAAATTCTGCGAATTCGACAAATTCCGGTTCAGACAAAATCTTCTTAATACCCCACCGTAAATCTTCTTTTCACAAACTGGTTATTCTCCAATTCATTTAAAATAGCCACAGCCAGGTCTTCCACAGTAATTTCGTGTTGGCCTTTTTCGTTAAATACGGGCTCATCGGTGCCTAAACGGAATTTGCCGGTACGCTCGCCAGGGTGCAGGTGTATAGCGGGGCTTAAAAATGTCCAGTCGAGCTCATCTTCCTTTTTAAGGGTATTAAGATAATCACGGGCCGCTGTAGCACCGGCTTTCCACTCGGCAGGGAATTGTGGCGTATCTACCAATTGCAAGCCCGGAGCAGCGTATAAACTACCCGCACCGCCAACAACCAATAAGCGTTTAACGCCGGCTTGTTTTACAGCCTGCTGAATAGCTTCTGAACCTTTTATAAAATCATCGTAAAGGTTAGGGTTAGCCCAGCCGGCATTATATGCGCTTACCACAGCATCATGACCTTCAAGCACCACAGCAAGGGAGGCGGTATCAAATACATCGGCAGCTTTAGGTGTAACTTTATCACTTGCTGCATCTACTTTTTGCGGGTCGCGTGCTATAGCGGTTACATCATAACCACGTTGCAATGCTTCGTTTAATACCGCTTTGCCTACAAAGCCGGTGGCGCCTATCAGTGCTAATTTCATAATTGTTGTTTTTATATTGTAATTAAATTTGTTACAGTTTTGTTTAAATTTTTTTTATTCGAACCGGTCGCTAAAATCGGCCAGGGTAATGGTCTTTAATTTATCAAATATAATGGTATCAACTTCCCCGGCTAATGCATCCAAATGCTGATTAATCTGTTTGCCTACCGGGCAATCGGGGTTAGGCTTGTTTTTTGCCTGGCCCAAAGCAGGTTGAACTTTTACAGCCTGGTATACATCGCTCAAAAGTATTTTTTGAGAAGGTAATCTCAACGTATAACCACCTGTTTTGCCTTCTTTACTATCAATAAGCCCGTATTTACGCAGGTTGCTGATTTCTTTACGCACAAGTGCCGGGTTAATGTTGATGCTGCCGGCAATATAATCGGACGATAACAGTTCATCCGGCTGCTTGCTAAGCAGGGTGAGGATGTGTACCGCTATTTGAAATTGTCCGTTCATTCTGTAATTTTTAATATTACAGTACAAAGGTAAACTTGTTTATGGTATGTGCAAGATTTTTTTAACTGTTGTTTTTTTAATTACAGTTAAATGATGATTTGCGAGGTGGAAACAGTTACCCAACATCGTGGTGACTAACAAAGAACGCGAATTAATTAAGAGTTAAAATGCTCAAGAAGTTGTCATTGGTGCTCATTTTTTCGCCTAAAACCCAGCTAATTTCCAATTGTTTTATTTATGTGCACTTTAAAAAAAATATTATGCAAATTAGTTGATAATTAGCGTGATAATAAATATTATTGTAAAATAATTAACTTTTGCGAAACCTTTATTATTTATTTCAATTACATGAAGACACTTGGAAAAAAAATCAGACTGCTACGTCATCAAAAAGGGTGGAGCCAGGAAGATGTTGCAAAGCGGTTGGATATTTCCATTCCTGCATTCTCAAAGATTGAGACGGGGATTACTGATATTAACTTATCAAGGCTTGAGCAAATTGCAACTTTGTTTGAAATGACAGTAGTTCAGTTACTTACATTTAATGATGCCGAACAGGATCAGAAATTTGTTAACGAACTGGAAACTGTTAACAAACGGTTAATGGATCGTGAAACTGAGGTTATCGATCTGCAGAAAAAAGTGATTGAGTTGTTTGAAGAGCTTAGACACTCAAAGGCTATTGCATGAATTTAAGCCCGGCTGCAACCGGGCTTGGTTAAAATGTGCAACGCATTGTTAAGTGTTTTTTGCCAAATGTAGCACCCACAGCCGCGTGAATAGCAATCATTTTCTCATTAAAATCTCCCACCCACGATAGTTCCAACTCATCGTATTGCTTTAAAGGTAAAACATATTCTTTTAGTTTAATAAAGATGGCCGACTCGAGCCCGTGTTTTTGATATTTTTGCTTGGTTCCCATCACTATTGCCCTCATCCGGGATACGCCCTTCCAGCGGTAATATAAAAATTTAAGCTTACCTATCAGGTTGAGTTTGCCGTTTAAGGGTTTAAGTATTTGGTTGGCATCGGGCAAAATGATGGTGAATGCTGCAGGTTCATTATCGATGTAAGCAAACCATATCAGCTTTTCGTCCATCAATGGCTTCATTTTCTCAAAGCTTTCGGCAATGGTGGCATGGGTAATCGGTACAAAATTCTCAAAATCGCGCCAGGCATCATTGTAAATCTCGATAAAGTCAGCAGCGAATTTTTCCATTTTCTTCACCTCAAAATGCCTGAAATCATAACCAGGCTTCTTTATAACCCAGTTGGCAATTTTGGTGAACCGCTCCGAAAATGGTTTGTGCACATCCAGGTGATTGGTGATCTGCTCATACAGGGTTTTAAAACCGTATTTCTCAAAAAAGCCTCTATAATACGCAAAGTTGTAGTTCATGCCATAGGAGGGATGCGTAAAGCCCTCAACCAGCAATCCCCAAAAATTATCGTTCTCGCCAAAATTTATAGGCCCGTCCATGGCTTGCATGCCATTAGCCATCAACCAGTTTTTAGCAGTATCAAATAGCAGGAAAGCCGCTTCTTTATTATCTATACATTCAAAAAAACCCATACCGCCGGTTGGCTGCTGGTAATGGTAAGCTTTTTTGTTGTTTATAAACGCCGCTACCCGGCCAATTGGCTTATTATTATCGCCTGTAAGTATCCACCGGGTACATTTGCCATCCTGGTGAAAGCTGTTTTTAGCCGGATCAAATACCGCCTCCACATCATTATCAAGCGGGCAAACCCAGTTTTTGTCATCTTTATAAAGAATACGCGGTACGTTTAAAAATGCTTTTTTTGATGCCTTATCTTTTACTTCTGTTATGATCATAGGAGGGCTAAATATAAAAAAAAGCATTCAGGGCATGTGCTGAATGCTTTACAAATAGAATATGTTTCTTTAAGGATTAATAATCGTCGTCATCTTCTTCGTCAAAAGAATCAAATCCTCTGCCCAGATCATCGTCTAACGGGCCATCAAAATCATCATCGTCGTCATCAACCTTTTTCTTTGTTTTTGAGTCGAGAATCAGATCATCATCGTCTTCATTGTCATCTTCGGAATTGTCGATCTTCTTAGTAATCGGTTTTTTTGGCGCTCCCATTGTAACGGATTTTATTTGTAAAACTTTGTCAATAATACTTTAAATCGGATAAAAAGCAAGAATTTTTTTGAGACTTTTATTTCCTTATCCAATAGTAAAAATAATCAATTTCATTTTTATTAAAAAGATGAAATTAAAATTATTCTGTTTGTTCGCCTATAGCGATTGAATTACTGGTAAAATCTTTAATCTGAGGCAATTCCTGTATGCTGTTGATGCCGAAATAATCCATAAATAAGCCACTGGTGCCATAAAGTATTGGTTTTCCTAAGGCTTCCGACTTCCCAATTATAGCTATTAGCTCTTTTTCCAGCAGTTTTTGGATCGAATAATCGCAGTTTACACCGCGAATCTGCTCTACATCAGTTTTGGTAACCGGCTGCTTGTAGGCGATGATGGCCAGGGTTTCCAGCGCGGCCTGGCTTAATCTTTTTTTTGATCGCTGTAACTGCAACAGGTTAATAACAGGATGGTATTGCTTTTTGGTAAAAAACTGGTATCCATTACCCACTTTTACCAGTTCGATGGCCAGTTTATCATCACTATATTTTAGTTCGATGGCTTTGAGGCTTTCATTTACCTCATCTGTATTAAAATCGCGTTCAAAAGCAGCCTGCAAACAATACATGATCTCCTCCATACGGATACCTTGTTCTGACGCGAAAATGAGTGCTTCTATGTAATGTTCCATTTTTGTGAATGGTGGGTGGTGAGTGGTGAGTAGTGAGTGGTTTGTTAAGCTAATAAGCAAAAACTCACCATTCACCGCTCACTACTCACCGATCAATAGTTAATAACCTGTTCTTCAATTTCAACAGGCACATCGCGCCAATCGTATTTTTGGGTGCGCAGCTGTGGTTCAAAACCGGCTTCGAGGATAGATTCCTGAATGCCTTTTGCAGTGAACCTGTGCGGAGCCCCTGCAGCCGAAACCACATTCTCTTCGATCATGATCGACCCAAAATCGTTAGCGCCGGCATGCAGGCACAACTGCGCTACCTGTTTGCCTACAGTAAGCCATGAGGCTTGTATGTTTTTGATATTAGGGAGCATAATGCGGCTAAGCGCTATCATGCGGATGTATTCATCGCCAGTTACATTATTGGTGATACCGCGTACCTTACGCAGCAGGGTACCATCATCCTGGAAAGGCCATGGTATAAAGGCCACAAAACCATAATGTCCTTCAGGCTTTTCTGCCTGTACCTCGCGAATCCAAACCAGGTGCTCAAAACGTTCTTCGATGGTTTCAATATGGCCAAACATCATGGTGGCAGATGTAGGCAAATTCAATTGATGGGCCGCACGCATTACATCCAGCCACTCCTTGCCGCCGCATTTGCCTTTTGATATCAGGCGGCGTACGCGATCGTTCAGGATCTCGGCGCCTGCACCGGGCAGTGAATCCAAGCCGGATTCCTTCATGGCCCGCAGCACATCAATATGGCTCATGCCTTCCAGCTTGGCTACGTGCGCAATTTCTGGCGGGCCTAAAGAGTGTAGTTTTAATTTAGGGTATAGCTGTTTCAGTTCGCTGAACAGGTCGGTATAAAACTTCAGCCCTAAGTCGGGGTGATGACCGCCCTGCAACAGCAGCTGATCGCCGCCGTAACGGAAAGTTTCCTCTATCTTTTTCTTATAAGTCTCAATATCTGTAATGTAACTATCCTCGTGGCCAGGCCTGCGGAAAAAGTTACAGAACTTACAATTGGCAATACAAACGTTGGTGGTGTTAACGTTACGGTCTATCTGCCAGGTAACCTTACCATGCGGAACCTGCTTTTTACGCAGTTCGTTGGCGGTGTACATGAGGTCGGCAGTGGATGCGTTGTTATACAGGTAAACGCCTTCATCCTGGGTTAAAAAATCAAACCGCAAAGCGCGTTGCAACAGATCGGCTGTGTTCATGTTAACAAAGATAAAGCTTTAGGTTATTAAAAGATTAATGTAAGGGCTAAGATTGACAAATTAATGAGAAGCCCCCCAGTCCCCTGAAGGGGGAGCAATAATAAACGAGGTTAATTACAAAATAAGAAACTCCCCCTTTAGGGGGTTGGGGGGCTCACCTTCACACTATTATTCCCCCTGTTCAAATCAGGCAATGCATTATCCGGATCGATGGTTATGCTTTCGGCATCCTGTGTAGCTGGTAAGGTAACGGTTACCACTTTACGCTGCATCCAGGTTTCAACCGGCAGATAGCTGCGCTTTTTGCTGCCGTCTTTATATTTTATCTCTACGGTAAATGGCATAGGTAGTTGTTCCTTGTTCACAACGGTTATTTTTACCCCTTTAGTGGCATCACTAACTACATTTTTGGCATCTATAATAGCAATATCGCTAACCCAGTTGTTATAAAACCAGCCTTTCCAAAACCAGGATAGATCTTCGCCAGCCCCGTTTTCCATCGACCTGAAAAAATCATCCGGCTGCGGATGTTTGTAGGCCCATTTGCTGATGTAGTTGCGGAAGGCATAGTCAAACCTGTCCCTGCCCAATATCTGCTCGCGCAATAAAACCAACCCGAATGCTGGTTTAAAATACACTAATGGATGGCGATATTTCTCGGGTGTGGCATCGGCAGCTGTCATAATTGGCGGCGAGCCGACATCTGTTAAAATCGGAATGATCTCATCGGCAGGGTTGCCGCCGCCGGGCGCATACTCGCCATCACGTTTGGGGGCGTACTCGCCTTTATTAAAGGCATCAGATGCGTAAATATCTATAAACGTGTTAAACCCTTCATCCATCCAGCCAAAGCGGCGCTCATCTGATCCTACGATCATCGGGAACCAATTGTGACCAATTTCATGAGCGGTAACCCAATAAAGTTCTTTGCCTTTATCGGTAATGCCGTCAAATACAATGCCTGGGTATTCCATACCTCCGGCAATACCGGCTTCGTTAATGGCAACGGGATAGGGGTAAACAAACCATTTTTCTGAAAAATACTCAATCGACTTTTTCAAATATTCGGTAGCCCGGTTCCATGCATCGGCGCCAACGCTTTCGGCGGGGTATACCGACATGGCCAGTGATTTTTTACCGCCGGGTAAATTTACCCTTGCGGCATCCCATATATAAGCTTTTGATGCACCAAAGGCAACATCGCGGGTGTTGAGCATTTTATAATGCCAGGTAAGCGTGCCTTTATTTACCGGGCGGCTTGACGGATCGGTCACCTCGGCCAGGTTGCGGATCATGATGGTTTTGTCGCTGTTACGGGCTTCATCGAGACGTGCAATTTGCTTAGCTGTAAGCACTTCCTTAGGATTTACCAATTCACCCGATCCGGCTACTATCATATCCCAGGGAACGGTAACCTGGTAATCAAAGTCGCCATAATCCAGGTAAAACTCGCCAGCTCCTAAAAACGGCAGGGTATCCCAGCCCCGGCTATCGTCATAAACACACATGCGCGGAAACCATTGGGCTATTTCATAGATCTTGCCGTTTTTGGTATCTACGTAATCGGTACGGTTGCCAAAATCGCCGGGAATGGTATAATGGTATTTGATCCTTAAGCGCAAGGCTCCTTTGCCCAAAGCATGGGGCAGGCGTACCTGCATCCGGGTATCGGTAATAACGAAGGGTATTTGTTTAACAATGTCGCCCTGGCCTAATGCCACCGATTCTATGGTATAACCGTTGGTATGTTGGTTTGGGCCCGGCACCCGGCCGGTAAAAAAATTGGAGCGGGCTTCTTTTTTATAGGTGTTTTGATCCAATTGCAGCCACAGGTATTGTAATTCATCGGGACTGTTGTTGATATAATCTATCGATACCATACCATCAATGGTTTTGGTTACGGTATCCAGCGTTACTTTAATGTTATAATTAGCCCTGTTCTGCCAGTATTTTGGCCCCGGATCGCCATTGGCCGAGTGAAATTCATTACCCTTTTCGCTATAAAACTGTGGCGAAAATGCTGTTGCCGGATTATAGTTTGAGGTAGTATCGCCGGGGTTTATCTTTCTTTTTTGAGCCAGGGCATTAACAGCCAAAAGTGCAAGTAAAACTAAGCCTGTAAATTTAATTTTCATGAGGATGCTTTAATGGAAGCAATATACAAAGGATGCCCGGAAATTTTATTTTGCTTTAGAAATGATACGAAAAATTAAAAAGATTTATGGAAAGCCTGATCCGACTGCATCATATAGAAAATTCACTTAGAAGCTGTTTAAATTTGATTTATTAAGTGTTCCATTTGAGTGCAGTGGAACACCCGGAACGCTTTGGAACGCATTCTGGCTGATTATCAACAACTTAAGCTTTTTAAAAACCAACAAAGACCGGAACGCTTATGTAGCTGATAATCAACATTATAAATCCAATTATTAACTTATGATTAAAATTAAGCTGGCGGACTGTAGTTCGATATCTGAATTTATCTCGCGCAAAGACGCTAAGACGCAAAATGATTTACTTCTTGTTTCTTTGTTAGTTAATTTCTATATAGTGTTCCCGTCTTCACTATAAATGCACTTTTTTGAAGAAAAATCAATTTATATCGGGATATATAGAGCCGGATTAATTGGAAACTTATCATCCGCCTATCTCACAAATCCGGCTAATTTTAGCCTCAATTTAAGAACCACAAAAGTTATAAATCAAAAACCCATAGTTTAATGGAACTTAAGAATAGTTTAACGTTATTTAACAAAGGAAGATTTTGCTAAATAACACTTTTTTGTTTCAAAATGGGAAGATGGCTCTTTGATGCTTAAATGTACACGAGTATTAGTTCGGTTGACCTTATAGTCGGAGGCATTTCTGTACGATATTCTTTTACCAGGCGCATGTGGCATAAAATAAAAAGAATATTTTAGTGTTTTACTAAACATCGCATTTTGCACTTCCCCGTAAACATCCCCATAGGCAAATCCTCCATCTCGGTACATTTTGTGTGCGAAACATTGGCCTATTTTTTAGGTTACCGTTATTATGCCTGGTTGCGCCGGAATACCCGTGACCAGATCAGCACCGAAAACCGGCTCATCATTTTTATCGGTGCAGCCTTCGGTGCATTTGTAGGCTCACATGTGGTTGGGATTTTGGAAAACCCTACATTGCTGTCGCGGTTCAATATCATTTATTTTATGGGCAACAAAACCATTGTCGGCGGGATGCTGGGCGGTTTAATAGGGGTAGAGCTCACCAAAAAAAAGATCGGCGTAACAGTGTCTTCCGGCGATATGATGGTTTACCCTTTGATATTGGCCATGATCATCGGCCGTACAGGCTGCTTCCTGGCGGGACTGGAAGACGGTACCTATGGCATAGCTTCCAAACTTCCCTGGGCAATTAACTTTGGCGATGGTATTCGCAGGCATCCCACCAACCTGTACGAAATTTTATTCTGGATAATGCTTTGGATTGTATTAAAAACCATTGAAAAGCGCCATCATTTCACCGATGGTTCAAAGTTCAAGCTATTTATGGTGAGTTACCTGCTATTCAGGCTTTTGGATGAGTTTATTAAACCCGATTACTTTTTTAGTTTCGGTCTTTCGGTGATACAGTTAGTTTGTATCGCAGGTATTTTGTATTATTATAAAGTATTTTTGTATCCATCAAAACTGATAAAAACCTATGCCTGAACGCCCGTATATTTATTATGATTTTACGCTAAGCATTTGTTCTACCTGCCTGCGCAGGGTTGATGCCAAGATAGTTTTTGAGGACGATAAGGTGTACATGCTTAAAAACTGCCGTCAGCATGGTTTTGAAAAGGTGCTTATTGCCACCGACATAGCATATTATAAAAACTGCCGCAATTATGCCAAGCGCAGCGAAATGCCGTTAAAATTTAATGCCAAAACGCATTATGGCTGCCCTTATGATTGTGGTTTATGCCAGGATCATGAACAGCATTCCTGCTTAACGGTTATCGAGGTTACAGATAGGTGCAATTTAAGCTGCCCAACCTGTTACGCCATGTCGTCGCCCACGTATGGCAGGCACCGTACCCTGCAGGAAATTGAGCAAATGCTGGATGTGATTGTAGAAAATGAAGGCCAGCCCGATGTGGTACAGATAAGCGGGGGAGAACCAACCGTACACCCGCAGTTTTTTGAGATCCTGGACATTGCCAAAACAAAACCCATTAAACACCTGATGCTGAATACCAATGGCATAAGGATAGCCAAAGACGAAAACTTTGTAAAACGACTGGCCACCTATATGCCCGATTTTGAGATCTACCTGCAATTTGATTCTTTTAAGAAAGAGGCGTTGGAGCAGTTAAGAGGGGAAGATCTGCGCGAAGTTCGATTAAAAGCTATAGAACATCTTAATAAATATAACCTATCGACCACATTGGTAGTCACCCTGCAAAAAGGCTTAAATACTGATGAAATAGGTGCGATAATTGAATACGCGCTTAAACAACCCTGCATCCGCGGCGTAACTTTTCAACCAACACAACAGGCCGGCAGATTGGATAATTTTAATGAGCAAACCGACCGTTATACACTTACCGAAGTGCGTACCGCTATATTGGAGCAAACCAGCATCTTCAATAAAAACGATTTGATCCCGGTACCCTGCAACCCGGATGCGTTGGTAATGGCCTACGCTTTAAAACTGGGCGACCAGGTATTCCCGCTCACGAGGATGATAAACCCTGATGACCTGCTGGATAATTCCAAAAACACCATCGTTTATGAGCAGGATGAAAAACTAAAAGGGCATTTGCTCAATATGTTTAGCACGGGTAATTCGGTTGATAAGGCTAAAGAACACCTGCATTCTATTTTATGCTGCCTGCCAGAGATTGATGCGCCAAGCCTAAGCTATGATAACCTTTTCAGGGTAATTATTATGCAGTTTATTGATGCGCAAAACTTTGATGTACGCGCTATCAAAAAATCATGCGTGCACATCGTAAACAAGGATATGCAGATCATCCCGTTTGAAACCATGAATATTTTTTACCGGGATGATAAACGGGAATATTTGGAACAATTAAGAAATGAAATAATAGTATGACAGAAGAAGAAAATAAAATTAACCTTCCGGAAGAAAAGCCAGGAGCTAAACCAACCACAGGTATGCGATTAGTTGGCATCAATTTGGGCGTGCTGGTTGGTTATACTGTTATTTGTGCCGTAGCCGGCGATAGCGGATTAATACTCGATGCATTTATCATTGCAATTCATGTTATCATTTGTATTGGCATGGCTGCTGCAGCACGCAGATGGGCGTGGCTGCTAAGTGGCTTAATAGTTTTGATAATTGGGTTTTCCACATGTGTGGGTGTTATAAGTCTTCGGGGCGGGATAGGATGATGGGGGAAAATAAACCAAAGACAAATCCTCAAATGCTTATCATTGGCATAAATTTACTGGTGCTTATTGTTTATACGCTATATCTAAAAATTGAGTATCAAAAAGATGAGTTTGCTTTAATTGCTGAAGCGTTTTTAATAGCCATTCAAATTATAGCATGTTTGGTTATGGCAATTGCTATTTACCATAAAGAGTTTTTACTAAGTGCCCTGGTGGTTTTACTTATTGGTTTTTCAACTTGTTGGGCTGTTTTTGTAAGTTAACCCCAACATATCCGCCAAAATCCCTTCCTTTAACGAGTTACTACACATGCTCACGTTATGAATTTCCAGTTTATGCATAATAAAACGGGTAATGAGTGATGCTGTTACTATCATATCAACCCTTACCGGGATAATCGCTTTGTTGGCTGATCTTTCTTTATGTGTTGAAAGCACGAATTTATTGGTGAGCGTTAAAAGTTCATCCTCATTAAAACTATAGTTTTTGTTTACTTTTAAGTCAAAGGTATTACCTTTTTCGGTTTCAATCACTTCGGCAAAAGTTTCAAAAGCGCCCGAAGAACCAATGAGCTTATCAATTTTAAGGTTAGCTACTGCAGCAAAAAGATCGGTCAAATGATCTTCCACGTACAGGTTCAGGGCCTCAATAGATGAGGGTGGGATCGGGTCGGTGCGGTGGAACAGGTCCATTAAGCGGGCTGCGCCAATTTCAAAGCTTTGTTTCCAGATAATGTTATCGGTATTGCCTAAAATAAACTCCACGCTGCCGCCGCCTATATCCATAATGAGGGAGTTTTGGGCAGATAAACAGCCGGTGATCTTTACGCCCTGGTAAATAAATGCTGCTTCGTCTTCGCCATTAATAATTTCTATGCTGATGCCGGTTTTATCTTTTACCTCTTTAATAAAATCTTTACCGTTTGATGCGCCACGCAGTGCCGATGTGGCAACGGCCCTTGCCTCGGTAACATTACTGGCCTTTATCTCTTCATGAAACTGCTGCATGGTATTGATACCGCGCTGATAGGCCTCGGGCAAAATATAGCCTTTGTTGATGCCGCCGCCTTCGCCAAGCTTTACAGCTTCGTGATAATGAACTAATTCATGGTAATCGTGGATCTCGCCATCGGCAATCAATAAATGGAAGGTATTGGTACCAAGGTCCATTACGGCAACGCGTTTACTCATACAGCTAAAATAAATAATCCCCCAAATTGTTTAGCAATTACAGGGATTTAAATAATTTAATGACAGTAAAATGGGTTATTCTTTATAAAAGAACCATTTGCTGAGTTCTTTAAAGCTTGCTTTTTTACCATACATCAGGATCCCAACTCTGTAAATACGTGCCGCAACATAGGTAGTGAACAAAAAGCCAATAACCATCATAAACATGGATAAAGCAAGTTGCCATGCCGGAGGGTCAAACGGTAAACGAACCATCATGGCAACCGGTGCCGTATACGGAATTATTGACAGCCAAACCGCCAAAGCACTATCAGGCGCCCTGAACAAAACTGTAACAGACAACATATAGGTAAATAATAACGGCAAAGTTATGGGAAACATAAATTGTTGTGTCTCCGTTTCGCTGTCAACCGCCGAACCTACTGCAGCAAAAAGGGCGCTATATAGCAAGTAGCCTGTTAAAAAATAGAACAGGAAACACCCTAATATATACCCGAAGGGTATGGTTGATAATGTTGCTATCAGGCCAGCCATAGGACTTTGCGGTGAATTAAAGGCGTGACCTGCAATTTTTGATGATATAACAGATAAAATTATCCAGGCACTAAATTGTGTTAACCCAACTAAGCCTACACCAATAATTTTACCCAGCATTAGCTGGAATGGTTTTACTGATGATATGATCACTTCAATAATACGACTGGTTTTTTCCTCTATAACTCCGCGCATCACCTGTCCACCGTAAATAAACAAAGATATGTAGATAAATATGGCGCAAGCAATGCTAATCGCGATGTTGGCGCCTATATTGGCGTCTTTATCGCCAGTTTCGGTAATTTCAACAGCGTTTACAGAAATATCTGTTTTTTTAATAGAATGAATAATTGCGGTATCAATATGATGCTGAATCATGTTGTAGTTGAAGGCTATCTCGCTCATCTGTTTTTCAATCTCATCAGTAAGCTGTATGGCCGATTTCTTTTTGGAGAATATTTGCACAGCGCCCTTTTTTATATAATCGGCAGGAATCAGTAGCGTCGAAATATTTTCATCTTTTTTTGACTCAGCCTTTGCCGCATTTATATCCTGTTGACTTAACACAAACTTTATGTTTGATACATCGTGAAATTGGCCTACAAAGATTTTGCTTTTATCTACCACATTAACTATTTGCAGGGATGATAATTTATCACTGTCTTTTGCCACTAAAGCAATTACTCCTCCCATGGCCAGTATTAGTAATGGCACCACGAAGATCATCACAATGAATGATTTTTTTCTTACCCTGGTAAGGTATTCGCGCTGTATAATGAGTAATACTTTATTCATGGCTTAGGGATTTAGCGTTCACTTTTTCAATAAATATCTCGTTCATGCTGGGAATTACCTCCTGCAGCATATTGACGCGGGTTTTGGGAATAAGGTATTGCAGCACATCGTTTGATGTTTTACCCTCATTTAGTTTTATGCGGATGGTATGGCTGTCATCATCGGTAATAGTTTCGCCTATCTGCGCGAATGGCTGTATCCCGTTAAAGTTTAAAGGTTCGCCTGCATATTCAATCAGGTAAGTATCGTTGCGGTAAGAGTTACGGATATTTTTAACTTTCCCATCCAGTATCTTGTGCGATTTGTGGATGAGGGCAATGGCATCGCAAAGTTCCTCAACAGATTCCATGCGGTGGGTTGAAAACAGGATGGTAGCGCCTTTGCGGTTAAGCTCCAGGATCTCGTCTTTAATCACCTCGGCATTTACCGGGTCGAAACCGCTGAAGGGTTCATCTAATATAATCAGGTCGGGCTCATGCAGTACGGTGGCCACAAACTGGGCTTTTTGTTGCATGCCTTTGGATAATTCTTCGATCTTTTTCTTCCACCAGGTTTCCATGCCCAACTTATCAAACCAGAATTTGAGTCGTTTTTGGGCTTCATCACGGCTTAAACCCTTCAGGCGGGCCAGGTAGATCATCTGCTCGCCGATCTCCATTTTTTTATACAAACCACGTTCTTCGGGCAGGTAACCAATGCGCTCGATATGTGATTGATTGAGCTTTTCGCCATTAAAGTAAATCTCGCCCGAGTCGGGTGCGGTGATCTGGTTAACGATACGGATCAGCGAGGTTTTACCGGCACCATTTGGGCCAAGCAAGCCGAAGATCTGCCCGCTTTCAACTTCCAGGCTTACATCGTCCAGCGCGCGGTGACCGGCGTATTGCTTTACAATATTACGGATGCTTAACATTTTTGCAAAGGGTTTATCATAGTTAATAGTACGTTTTAGATACGACCGGTTTTAAAATGTTACAATATTATAAAACACAAATTGCACGAATTTATTCGAATTACACGAATTGTATAAAACACAAATTGCACGAATTTATTCGAATTACACGAATTGATTTGTGTAATTAGCCCCATTCGTGAAATTCGTGTCTATTTCATTTTAATTGGTCGATACTAAACCTCAGCGTTTCAATAGCCTCTTTTTGCCGTGATATAATCACATACATATAACCATTATAGATGATGGTATGCGGATAACCGTATTGTCCTCCTTTCCAAAGACCTTCTTTTTTGAGGTGATAAAGTTCGTTGGCGATGATATAGTTTTTATCAAAAGTATCGCCATTATTGGATAGGGAGATCACCAAAGGATTCCGGTCGTAATGATGCAATGTATCGGGGATGCCAACATAATAAAAACGTTTATCGGGCAGGCGGGCAAAGTGGAATTTGCTGTCGTTATCAGAAAATGCAGCCTCTGTGGGGCGCGACCATTGGGTACCATTATCCTTACTCTCGGTTAACCAAAGTTTACCCTTCCAGCCCTTGCCGGTTACCCTGAGTAACATGTGCAGTATACCATCGTCCGTTTGAAAAAAAGATCCCTCGCACAAGGGCGGCAAACCCAATTTTGTCGCAGGGGAATAAAAGGCGGCGGAGTTATCCTGCTTATAAAGCGAATCGGGATAAAAGCTACTCAGCTTCCAGCCGGAGATGCCGCGCGGGTCATCCGTATAGGGGAACAGAAAATTACCGCTGATGATGAGCCTGCCGCTTTTGATCGCCTCCGGTCCGTGGTTGGGGATTAAAGGTACGTGCGTATCGATGGGATTGCTCCAATGCAAGCCATCGGTACTTGTTTTGGCCCAAAGGTGGGTATTTTGCCGGTGTTTGGTGTACTCGCCGTAATAGGCTACCAATGTGCCTTTATATTGGTATAAACCAGCGGCGGTTAATACGGTTAAGGTATCATTAACCTTGCCGGGCGACGCCAGTACAGCAGGTGCCGACCAGTGTACAAAATCCTTAGAGGTTGCATAAACCACCCGCTGGCCCGGCGAATCCTCGTCTATTAAACCATTACTCCATATGGCGATAAACTTATCTTTAAAATGGATGATAGCAGGGTGATGATTATACAGCCATTCCTTATCAGGCGAGTAGATCATCGACCGTTCAATGTTTAATTTTGGAACACCGGCCTCGGTTTGGTAATTATTGTGGATGGATGGGGTTTGGGCGTATGATTGATTAAAAATTATAAACAGCCAGGCTGTAAAGGATACTATTTTTTTATATAAATTCATCTCGGTAATACGAATTGCAATATACCCAATCCCCAAAAACAAAAAAGCCTGGAATGAAAGATTAGTCGTTTTTATGGCTATAACTATTAATCACCTGCATCAACTTATTATGCGGGATAGCATAAACAGTGTTGCCGTTTATGCCCGTCATATCCTTAGCTGCTATCATGGCGTTCACAATAGCTTCTTCAACAGCTTCAACCGTAGCCTGGTAAACCTTGTCCATTTGTTCTTTGGGTAGTACGGTCCATGTTTGCAGGGTGCCTTTGGTGTTATACTTTGGTCCTATAGTACTGAATGCCAGGAAAATATCGCCCGAGCTGTTACGCCCAACACCGCCGCAGCGCGCAACACCCAGCGAAGCCCGTTTGGCAACCATTTTTAATTGAGCGGGTAACAGTGGAGCCTCTGTAGCTATGATGATAATAATGGACCCATCTTTTGGTTTGGAGTTGATAACCGGCATATCGCCTTTCCATTCCTTACCAACAGGAACGCCGGATATGATGAGATCTGTACGCCGGCCAAAATTACCCTGTACAAACGCACCGATGGTATAAGTGGCAGTGTCGATTTTAATTACCCGCGATGATGTACCGCTCCCCCCTTTAAACATAAACAACGACATCCCTGTACCACCGCCTACATTGCCTTCTTCAATTTTGCCGCCATGAGCGGTGTTTAAGGCATCAAAAACATCCTCCTTTTTAACATGGAAGCCATTGATGTCATTTAACACCCCATCAAAAGTTTCGGCGGCCACCGGCAAGCCGAAAGAGAAATCAACCGTGGCGCCCTTGCTGAAGTTTTTAACATTCCACTCGCCAATTGCATCCCTTACCACACCCACGCTATTGGTATTGGTTATGCCGATTGGGCCGTAGTTAAGGCCGTACTCCTCAATTACAGTTGTGCCTGTCATCTCGCCATCGCCGTTGAGGCAAAACCACCCGGCGGGTAGGGGATCGATCGATTTTCCATTGGGCATAATCACCGTAACACCTGTACGCACCGGCCCTTTACCGGTAACTAAAGCGCCATCACCCTTAATTAAAGTTTTATAGCCTACCAAAACACCTTTAACATCTGTAATGGCATTGTAATGGCCGGGTGTACCATCAAATTTTATCCCCAGATCGCGGGCACGTTCTTGTGCCTGTGTGCCGCAGATACCTGCAATTAAAAACAGTGCGACTGGCCCGATGGCTTTCATTAATGATCCCTTTTTATTGGATGGTTTAAAATAAATGGAGCGTATTACAATAGTGGGTAAAAATGTTTTCATTTTTGCTGGCAAGAATGTTATTGATGTTGGCCTACAATTTAATGAATATTTTAAACCAAAAAAGCCCAAAGTCATAAACTCCGGGCTTTAAATATGCTTTAAGCTTTCCGCCTTCGGCTTTCAGCTTTACTCAAAATATTCCTTCATCCTTTCAAAGAAGCTTTTCTCGTTCTTACCAGGATTTGGTTTAAAGTTGGGTGATGATTGTAGTTTTTCCAGTATCTCGCGTTCTTCGCGGCTTAGGGCCTTTGGTGTCCATATGTTGATGTGTACCAACTGGTCGCCGCGGTGGTAGGAGTTTACCTCGGGGGTGCCTTTGCCTTTAAGGCGTAGTATTTTGCCGCCTTGGGTGCCGGGTTCAATTTTTATTTTGGCTTTGCCGTCAATGGTTGGCACTTCTACCGTTGTACCTATGGCTGCATCAACAAAGTTTACATGCAGGTCGTAAATTACATTGTTGCCATCGCGTTTAAGGGTTTCATGCGGGATCTCTTCAATCAGGATGATCAGATCGCCCGGTACACCGCCTCTTGGCGCCGCGTTACCTTTGCCGCTCATGCTCAGTTGCATACCTTCGCTTACACCGGCAGGTACGTTTATGGTAATCAGCTCTTCGCCGCGCACTACGCCGTCGCCATGGCAAACATTACATTTTGATAGTATGGTTGAGCCTTCGCCGTTACAGGTAGGGCAGGTGCTGGTAGTTTGCATCTGGCCCAAAATGGTATTGGTTACCCTGCGCACCGCGCCCGATCCACCGCAGGTTTTACAGGTTTGGAAAGATGATTTATCTTTAGCGCCACTGCCATCGCAGGTTTTGCAGATGATCTGTTTGTTAACCTTTATTTTCTTTTCGGCTCCGTTGGCTATTTCTTCAAGGGTTAAACGGACTTTAATACGCAGGTTGCTGCCGCGGGCTACACGCCTGCCGCCGGCACCACCACCCTGGCGACCACCGCCGCCAAAGAAACCTTCAAACGGACTGCCGCCGCCAAATATATCACCAAACTGGCTAAATATGTCGTTCATATCCATACCGCCGCCGCCATAACCGCCGCCATTTGGCGATGAAGCATTAGCTGCATGACCAAACTGATCATAACGCTGGCGTTTTTCGGCGCTGCTTAAAACTTCATAAGCTTCGGCAGCTTCCTTAAATTTTTCTTCCGCCTCTTTATCACCGTGGTTTTTATCGGGGTGATATTTAATAGCCATTTTACGATATGCCTTTTTTATATCATCAGCATTAGATCCTTTAGCAACCCCCAGGATATCGTAATAATCTCTTTTAGCCATAATTTACTTTAATTTCGGATTTCGAAATTTCGATTTCGGATTTTTATTTTGTTTACTTTTTTGATATAAGAAAAGGGGCGTTAAACCGGATCAAAATCCGAAATCAAATATCCCAATTCCGAAATCAATTTATGCTCCTACAATTACTTTGGCAAAACGGATCACCCTGTCTTTAAGGGTATAACCTTTTTCCATTTCGTCAATAACCTTGCCTTTAAGGTCATCGGTAGGGGCGGGTATATTTGTAATAGCCTCCTGCAGGTCGGCATCAAATGGCGAACCTATTGATTCCATTTCCTTCAGGCCTTTTTGCGCAAGTATGTTTTTTAATTTATTCTGAATTAATGCAACACCCTCTTTAACGGGGGCTACATCAACTGCCTTTTCCATTGAGCGTTGTGCGCGTTCAAAATCGTCTAAAACAGGAAGTAGTGCAATGATCAAATCCTTACCCTCAGTTTCGCGGGCTTCTGCACGTTCTTTTTGGGTACGCCTGCGGAAGTTATCAAATTCGGCATACAAACGTAAATATTTATCATTGGCCTGTGCCAGTTCATTTTTTAATTTATCTTCGGCAGACAGATCTGTTAATTTAGCAGCTTCTTCATCAACTTCAACAGTTTCGGTGTGCTGTGCTTTTAGCTGCTCTTCTTCTACTAAATTTTCCTGGGTTGGCTCATTAATATTTTCAGGAGTATCCATATTTTCTTTCTTCTTTTTCTTCAACATGTCGTTAAATTTCATAGCTGATAGTGCCAATCAAGTATCCTGCCATTAGCTTAAAGCCGACAAGCTGTCAGTGGCACGTTTTATTATAGGCAGGAGTGGCGCAATATGCGCAAGGGTGACAGGATTATTTGTCTGATTATTTTTTCTGAACGAGGGTTGTCTGAACCGGAATTAAACGAATTTATTGAATTAATAGAATTTTAAAATTCGGATCATTCCTTAATTCGATGAATTCCGGTTCAGAAACTATATCTCAGCATCTTCCAAAACCTTGCCGTTCTCGCATTTAATAATACGCGATGGGAAAGTGCGGATGATATGGTAGTCATGGGTAGCAATAAGTACTGCGGTACCCATCTGGCTTATCTGCTTCAGCAGCAGCACAATTTCTTCGGATGTTTCTGGGTCGAGGTTACCTGTTGGTTCATCGGCCAGGATGATCTCGGGGTCGTTAAGCAGGGCGCGGGCAATTACCACCCGCTGCTGCTCGCCGCCCGATAGCTCATGCGGCATTTTTTTTAATTTTGAGCGCAGGCCAACTTTCTCCAATACATCAAGGGTACGTTCGGCTATTAATTTCTTATCTTTCCAGCCGGTTGCACGCATTACAAAAAGCAGGTTTTGCTCAATAGAGCGGTCTGTAAGTAATTGAAAATCCTGGAAAACAATGCCAAGCTTACGGCGCAAATAGGGTACATCGCGGCCTGGTAACTTGCTTAGCTCATATCCGCAGGCATTTCCTGTGCCGCTTTTAATGGCAAGGTCGCCATAAATAACCTTGAGCAGGCTGCTTTTTCCAGAACCAGTAGAGCCAATTAGCCATACAAAATCCCCCTTATCAACATGCAGGTTTACATTTGACAATACCAGGTGTGTCTGCTGAAAAATATCAACATTATTTAGCTTTATAATAGAGTTCCCCATCATCTTTTTTATAGCTCCAGTTTTAAAATCTGCCCAAAAGGCAAATCTTTAATAATATTCATAATATAGTCGGCTTTATCAGTTAGCCCAACCTTATCCAGTGATTTTTCGGGCCTGTCTACCCTAAAATATGCCAGCAGCGTAAACTTATCATCCCTCAACTGTACATAATCGGGTATTTTGGCAACGCCTTTAACTTTTATAATATACATTTTATTAAGGTGAAAGGTAAAAGGATAAAGGTGAAAGGTTTTTATTTGATGATACACAATGTACCTTTCGCCTTTTACCTTTATCCTTTCACCCCGAAACCCAAAGGTATTGTAATTTTAAAGATTTGACAAAAATTCCATTGTATCAATCCCATCGGCATAATCCCATAACGCGGGTTGCTGGCTTTGCCCAAATTCAACTACCTGGCTGTTTACATTTATAGGGGCAGTGGTAACAATACATTGTATGTTTTCGGCTTGTTGATCCAATGTTTGTTGTGCCAGTGCCAGGTTGTCATAATAACTAAAATACAGCACTGCCAGCGGCGAAGCTATCCTGTCATCTTCCTTAAGCATTAAAAAGCCATTATCCAGGTGCTTATTGCTGTTAACAAGATAAATTGATTTGTTGTAATCGTAATTGTTGTTGTATTTATGGTGATGGATGATGGCCTTATGATCTTCTATCGACTCAAAAAAGAAATTGAAATTATAATCCCGGGGCACCAATAGCTTGCTTACATTGCGGCAACCCAAACCATAATAATCAAAAATATCATGACCAAGGTTAAATAATTGTTCTGCCGTTTCATTTCCGGTAATTAATGCAATACTGTTCCGGTTTTTGCGGATGATGTTGGGCACTTTGCCAAAGTAATAATCAAAGTACCGCGAGCTGTTGTTGCTGCCGGTGGCAATAATGGCATCAAAATCGGCCAGCCTTTCCACAAAACTAAATTGATTGGCAAAGCTATCGTCAATATCAACTAATTTTTGCAAAATAACCTTTATCAGGCGGGCATCCTGCGATGAAGCCTTAATGAGGGCGTGATTGCCGGATGCCAGCACACAGAGCACGTCATGAAAACCCACCAATGGGATATTGCCTGCCAAAATAAGCCCAACTTTTTTGCCAGGAGCTTCATTTTTGGAGGGATATTTAGATAACCAGGTTTCCAAATCGGCTTCATTCAGCATTTTACCGATGGACGTTACGGCTTGCAAAACACTTTCGGGCGTGAACCAGGCGTTGTGGAAACGCTCGTTTTCAATAATAGCCATTAGTTGTGCGTTGGGCTCAATTAGCTGCTTTCCTAAGGTTGAAAATGAGTTTATGGAATTTTTTATGTTAGATTTTGACATATTTATGGTAAGGATTTAAACCCTTAAAGCCTTTTTTTGTTATATTTGTGCGCTTGTAAATTACGGGCAAAGTTAATTGAGATTATTATATATTTAGAAATATGGCGATTAAAATCACCGATGAATGCATAAACTGCGGAGCTTGCGAACCGGAGTGCCCAAATAATGCTATTTATGATGCAGGTGCGGCGTGGCGTTTTAGCGATGGCACCGGTCTTAAAGGAGTTATTGATTTTGGAGATGGCAATACTTTAAATGCTGAGGAAACCCAGGCTGCCTTGTCAGACGAGATATATTATATAGTACCCGATAAATGTACTGAGTGTGTAGGTTTTCATGATGAACCGCAATGTGCCGCTGTATGCCCGGTTGATTGCTGTGTTGATGATGAAGACATCCGCGAAAGCAAGGAAGAGCTGTTAGCCAAAAAAGATTGGCTGCACATGAACGAATAATATATTTTTATAAAAGTATTTAAGGGGAACAGCTTGCTGGTTCCCTTTTTTTATGCTTCATTTAATATTTTTAATATATTAGCTCAATAGTATTCATTTTAGTTGCAGAGCCCCCTGACTAAAATTAACCAATTATCATATTGTAATTATCTTAGCGATTATAACGTATTGCTAATTTTACTTTTATCTAAACTATGGAATACGGTATTTGTAACCTCGCTGTTATACCGCTTCGCGCCGAACCTGACGACAGGAGCGAGCAGGTATCGCAGGTTTTGTTTGGCGAGACATTTGAAATTACAGAGTGGACGGAACGATGGGTTAAGATCATCACATCTACTGATGATTATATTGGCTGGATAGGCCGGTTGCAGTTTGCTATGCTGGGCCATATTGCTTATCAAGGCTTAAAAAATGTGCAGCCACCTTTAACTTACCGGGCCGTAACACAAGCCTGGAAAATTGTTGATAATTCTGTTATTTACCTGCCGGCTGGTAGCTCGCTTGCTTTTTTAGAAGGTACAACCTGCAAAATTGGAGGTGATAAATTTGAGATCATTGGCGAAATAGGAGAGAGAGAAGATATTGCAACTACAGCAAAATTTTTTTTAAATGCTCCCTATTTGTGGGGCGGCCGTACCCATTTCGGCATTGATTGTTCCGGCTACACGCAAGTGGTATTTAAGCTGAATAAAATAAAGATCAGGCGTGATGCCAGTCAGCAGGCAGAAGAAGGTATTAAAGTTAACAGCCTGAAAGAGGCGACCCTGGGCGACCTGGCCTTTTTTAATAACCCCGAGGGAAAAATTACCCACGTTGGCATACTGCTTGGCAGCGAGCATATTATTCATGCATCGGGCAAGGTTAAAATTGATGAGATTGATGATGACGGGATTTATTCGGTTGGGTTAAAAAGGCACACCCACAAATTGCATAGCATTAAAAGATTTTTTTAGCAAAACCTGGCAGTATTATATTGTTATATTCCAGACCATAATATTTTTATCATCACTTACCGATATAAGCTGATCGCCGTTCCATGCCAGTTTATTTACCGAGAGGGGATGACTTGCATAGCCTTTTTCGCGGCTGATGATCTTGTAAAGTTTAAAATCATCCGATCCCCATATTTTGATGCTTTTATCCATGCTGGCCGTGGCAAAATAGGGTTGGGTAGGGTGGTAGAGGATATGATTTACCGCGAATAAATGTGCAGGAATGTTTTTTATAAGCTGATAAGTTGCAGTATCCCAGATTTTTACCTGTGCATCGCGGCCTCCCGAAACAAGATGGATTCCATCAACACTATAAGTTAAAGAAAAAACCGACATGGTGTGTCCATGCAGCGCTTTTATCAGTGTATAATCCTCCAGGTCGTAAATCTTAACCTGGTTATCGCGGCAACCAAATGCTACCTGTTTTTCGTCGGGCGAAATGGCTATGCAACGCACTGTATCGGCAGATACTTGGAAGCTGTGTACTATTTCTAACGTATCAAGGTTCCAAACGGATACTGTGCCATCTTCTGAGGCTATTAGCAGTTCTTTTTTATGACCGACAGACTTGATGTCAAAAATTGGCTTAAGGTGCTGCCTGAACGATTTAATCACCTTTTGTTCGATAAAATCAAATACCAAAACCTCGCCGCTACGTAAACCTGCAAACAGTAAGGGATAACCGGCCGGACAATGAATGGCATAAATAGAAGCCTGAACCGGGAACATCACCTTAATGAATGAATTGCTCTTCAAACTCCATTCTACCAGCCCTTTGTCGTTCCCGCCGGTAAACAGTATGCCTGGTTTTTGTGATAACTCAAGTGCGAAAATTGGGTTACCATGCCCGGTTAGTTCAGCTATTTTTTCTGCAATCATGTTTTAGTATCAAGTTTGAGTATCATGTATCAAGACTGATTTATGGGTGATACCTGGTTTTTGACAAAAGTAGGGTTTTTGAGATGATCCTTTAATTACAGTCTATCACTTAAAAGTAATCTATTTAACCGCCTCATCGTAAGCAGCTCTTGCAATACGGGCTATTACCAATTCGCGGGTTTTAAGATCAACAGGGGAGTTGGTAACTAATATGGTTATGGCCAGGTGCTTACCATTTGGCAAAGTAATAATGCCTGTATCGTTAGTAGCCGCGGTAATCCCTTGTTCATTAGTACCCGAGCGCCCGGTTTTATGGTAAACAACCGTGCCTACAGGTAACAATCCTTTGATCTGGTTAGGCCCGGTAGTTGTTTCCTGCATGATCTTCCAGAGGTAGGCATGGCTTTTCGCCGAAAGGAAATTTGATTTAAATGCCATTTGTAACAAACGGGTAAGCTCCGTAGCCTCAACCCAATTGGTAAACTGCACATCCCAGGCTTGCGCCATCTCGTATTCCGTTGCTTTTATCGAGAATTTTTTAATGCCAAGCTGGTGCATGTAAGTATTCACCTTATCAGTTCCGCCTAAAATTTTAAGCAGTTTATCGCAGGCTACATTATCACTTAATGATACCATATAGCTTAATAGTTCCCTAATGGATATATATACATTTGCGCCCGGATATTTATCCTGCAGGGGGCTATAGGTTTTAAACAGGTCACTTTTATCAAGATGGATCAGCTGATCTAAAGCGATTTTTTTCTTATCAATCTCGTGCAAAACGGTGATAGCAATAGGGAACTTCATTACACTTTGCATCGGCTGGTGCACGTATCCGTTATAAGTTAAAGTATCATGTGTTTCCAGGTTCAATATCGAAACACCAACAATGCCTTTAGTATCCCTTGCAATTTCAGCTATCTTGTTTCTTAATGAGCCCGACTGTGCATCAACCTTAAAAGGAAAAATCAAACAAAAAAGCAAAATATAAAAACAAGCAGCCCTGAACATGAATTCCCCCTAATGACTAATGACTAATGACTAATGACTAATGACTAATGACTATTTATGCCTGTTCTCCAGGTTTTTAGCAATCGTCTGCAGCGTTAACCCTTTTTCCCGAAGTAATACCAACAGGTGAAAAACAAGATCGGAAGACTCGTTTATTAAATCAGTTTCGGTTTCGGCTAAAGCAGCTATAACAGTTTCAACACCTTCTTCACCAACCTTTTGCGCTATTTTGTTGAGACCTTTATTGCGGAGTTTATTAACGTATGATCCTTCTACCGGGTTTTCGTACCTATCGGCAATAATGCTTTCCAGCTCCAGTATAAAGTTTTGATTGTATTCAGTTTGGAAACAGCTGCGCGAGCCGGTATGGCAGGTTGGTCCGTCGGCTTTAACCTTAATGAGCAGGGTATCGTTATCGCAATCAATGCTGATGTTTTTTACATGCAGAAAGTTGCTGCTGGTTTCGCCTTTGGTCCACAGGCGGTTTTTCGAGCGCGAAAAAAAGGTAACTATATTTTCCCTAACGGTTTTATCATAAGCCTCCTGGTTCATATAACCCAGCATCAGCACCTCTAAAGTTTGCTCATCCTGTATAATAACCGGCACTAATCCGTCTGTTTTGCTAAAATCTATATTCATATTTGTTGTTCTGGTTCCTGTTGCGGGTTGCCAGGTTCGTTTATCTGGCTCGTGTTTCCGGTTGCCAGGTTCGTGTTTTATTACTCAAATTCTCCTTTTTAGAGCAGGGGCCGTGTTAGCCAGGGTGGAGCGCTCTTATCCCCACAGGCAGCCTTACCTCCGCAACTCACATCTTGCACCCCGTAACCCGACCCCGCAACCACCTATATCCTCACTTCTATATTATTACTCTTCAACACCGCCTTCAAATCCGGTATTAATATCTCGCCATAGTGAAATACCGAAGCTGCTAACGCTGCATCAACATTTGTTTTTTCAAATACATCAACAAAATGCTGTACCGATCCGGCGCCACCTGAAGCAATTACCGGGATGTGCACTGCATCGTTCACAATCTTCAATAATTTATTGTCAAAGCCTGCTTTAGTGCCATCGTGATCCATAGACGTAAGTAATATCTCGCCTGCGCCACGATTTTCAGCTTCCAATATCCACTCCAATGTTTCGCGTTCCGTAGGTAAACGTCCTCCATTCAGGTGAACTATGTTTTTATTACCAATACTGCGTGTATCCACCGCAATCACCACAAACTGAACACCAAATGCTTTGGCCAGTTCATCGATAAGGGCAGGGTTACGTACCGCGGCCGAGTTGATAGATATTTTATCAGCACCGGCGTTTAACAATGCATCGGCATCGGCAATTTCATTGATACCACCGCCTATTGTAAATGGTATATTAATTTGCCTGGCAACAGCTTTTACCAGTTCGACCATGGTTTTGCGGCGTTCAACCGTAGCTGTAATATCCAGGAAAACCAGTTCGTCGGCTCCCTGGCGCGAGTAGTTCCAGGCCAGTTCAACCGGGTCGCCTGCATCGCGCAGGTCAACAAAGTTAACACCTTTTACTGTACGACCGTCCTTAACGTCAAGGCAAGGGATAATTCGTTTACTTAGCCCCCCCCGCCCCATGAAGGGGGTGCTGATTTGCGTGGTTATTTGTTCCAATACTTTATTTAAGTTGTTGAATACTTCATTATTTGTGAAGCGTAATACTTTGAGTCCATCAAATTCTAAGTTATTTTGTCTTTCAACATCGTTTCGGGCAATATCTGGAAGTAGATGAATGTCGCCATCTAACTCTATGACTAACTTATGTTTATGGCAATAAAAGTCGGCTATATAAATACCTAAAGGATGTTGTCTTCTGAATTTGAAACCTAATTGATTGTTTTTCAAATGCCCCCATAGTAATTCTTCCGCCCCGGTCATCCTATAACGAAGAGCTTCTGCATTTCTAAAAATCGGAGCGCCCGCACCCAAAAACATCCGTTTTTTCATATGCAACTATGGTTCCCCCTTTAGGGGGTTAGGGGGCTTATATGGAAATGAGTGACTCCAAATTCCAGTTCTTTACATCTTCAATAGTGATATGTCCCTCATAAATGGCTTTACCTACTACAACCGATTCTACTTTTAATCGGTTTAGTTTTTCGACATCATTCATAGAACTTACACCGCCCGAGGCGATCAGTTTAATGAACGGTGAATGGTCAAGCAGTTTTTCGTACAGATCGATACCAGCGCCGCCAAGTTTGCCATCTTTGTTAATGTCGGTACATAAAAAACGGAAAAAGCCCAGGGCAAGGCATTTATCAACGTAGTCCTTCAGCTTAATTGGCGAGCTTTCCATCCAGCCGGAGTATTTAATTACTTCATCCAGTACGTCGATGGCGATAACTACCTGGTCAGAACACTTATCCCGGCCACAGATGGATTTACCCAGTTCGGGCAAAAAATCCGGATTGGTAAGTGCCTGGGTACCAACAATAATACGGTGGATACCGGCATCTATCAATTCTTTTACTTTATCGATACTGCGGATTCCTCCGCCATACTGCACTTTCATGTCGGTTTTACGGATCACATCAAACAGGTATTGCTGATTGCTGAAATCGTTTTTGGCGCCATTCAAATCAATGATATGAATGAAGTTGGTGCCGTTGCTCTGGTAGCGCTCAATCATTTCCTCGAGCGTTACGTCATATTCTGTTACCTGTTGGTAATCACCCTCACGTAGTCGTACTACTTTTTTATTCAGAATATCAATAGCAGGAATTATATACATGTCTTTTATAATTTTGAAAAGTTTGTTAATAATGTTTCACCATACACGCCCGATTTTTCGGGATGAAATTGTACGCCATAAAAGTTATCCCGCCAAATTGATGCCGAGAATTCGTTATTATAATTGGCCGACAATAAAGTGTAAGTTTCATCATACTCAATAAAGTATGAATGTACAAAGTAAAAATGTGAACCTGACGGTATATTTTTAAATAATGGGTTTTCTTTTTCGGGGAATACCTGGTTCCAGCCGGTATGCGGAACTTTATATAAGTTGCTATCCTTAAACCTTAAAGTTTTAATTGGAAAGATATCCAACAGGTTTGAATCTCCCTCCTCAGAATGAGAAGTGAGCAACTGCATGCCCACACAAATTCCAAGCGTCGGCTTTTTTAACGCCTTAATAGTTGGAACCAGGCCCGTTGATTCCAGCTTTTTCATAGCCGCACCGGCATGCCCAACACCCGGAATAATATAACGATCATATAGGGCAAAATCCTCTTCGCTATTAATCATACCATAAGGAATGCCCAAACGCTCAAGCGCTACTGTAAGGGAAAAAATATTTCCGGCTCCGTATCTTATTATACCTATGCCCCCCCCGCCCCCTGAAGGGGGAGCTTTTGATGGGGCAGGTTCAACTACCTCCGTATAATTTTGTGTTATTTCATCCATGCTTTTTCAACTCTTGTTCCCCCTTCAGGGGGTTAGGGGGCTTTACAATAAGCCCTTAGTGCTTGGTAAAACCATCTTATTTACATCACGCTTTACCGCCATTTTTATTGCCTTGGCAAAGGCTTTAAATATAGCTTCAATTTTGTGATGTTCGTTTTGTCCTTCGGCTTTTATATTTAAATTACATTTTGCCGCATCGCTAAATGATTTAAAAAAATGATAAAACATTTCGGTCGGCATTTCGCCTATCTTTTCTCTTTTAAACTCTGCATCCCAAACTATCCAGTTGCGGCCGCCAAAATCAATGGCTGCCTGTGCCAGGCAATCATCCATCGGCAGGCAAAAACCATAGCGTTCTATACCCATTTTATTACCCAAAGCTGTAGCAAAAATCTCGCCTAACGCAATACCGGTATCTTCAATGGTATGGTGTTCGTCGATATGCAGGTCGCCGTTGGCAATAATTTCAAGGTCGATACTGCCGTGACGGGCAATCTGGTCGAGCATGTGATCAAAGAAATGCAAACCGGTAGAAACCTTAGCTTCGCCTGTACCATCCAGGTTTATTTTAATGTAAATGTCGGTTTCTTTTGTACTGCGACGGTGCGCTATTACCCGTTCGCCCAGTTTTAAAAACTCGTAGATCTTTTGCCAGTCGGTAGTTTCAAGTACAATGGTATCGCCTATATGGTCTTCTTCGGTAAACTCTCCGCCACCTAATCCCGAGTGATTATTTAGCCAGATGGCTTTTGCACCCAGGTTTTTGGCCAGCAGCACATCATTTTTCCTGTCGCCTATGGTAAATGATCCTTTCAAATCATATTTTTCTGTATCAAGATATTGTGTAAGCAAGCCGGTTTTAGGCTTGCGTGTGGGGGCGTTATCTGCAGGGAAGGTACGATCGATACAAATGTTTGAAAACTTTACACCCTCGCCTTCAAATGTTTTAAGGATAAGGTTATGCACCGGCCAAAAAGTATCTTCAGGATAAACGGCGGTGCCTAAACCATCCTGGTTGGTTACCATTACCAGCTCAAAATCAAGCTCTTTTGCTATTTTGGGCAAGTAAGTTAACGCGCCGGGATAAAAAGTAAGCTTTTCGAAGGAATCGATTTGCTCATCCGGCGTTTCGTTAATCATGGTGCCATCACGATCAACAAAGAGTATTTTTTTTGATTTATCCATTTAAGATATCTTTTATATTGAATTCCATACTTCGGACCTTGTTTTTTAAATAAACATCAGCAGCAATTGAATTGCTGGATTTAACTTTAATTTGGCTGCCGCTTAGCGTGATCTTCTGTAGCCAAAGGTATATTTGGGAGTTTTCTGCTTTACCGATTTGTATTTTTTTTGATTTGTTTGAGATTTTATCCAATACAGTGAAATAAATGGGGCTTTCTTCTTCCATACTCCGCGAAAAGTAACTGACCTTTAATCTATATTTTTTATTTTCAATTACGTCGTGTTCTAATTCTGTATCAAGCCCTTTTTGTTTGATTTCTTGAATAGTGCTTTCAATAATCTCGTCGTCGAGTTTGTCGATGTGAGCTATATCTCTTAAACCATTCACAATAAGGTCAAAAACAGTTTCTTGTTTTTCGGCTTCGCTTTGCGCTAAATAATTGTCATAATCTATTATTGAAAGCCCATTTATATACCAATGATTATAAGTAAATGACCGTTCCAGGCATACATCCATAGTTTTGCAAATTTGGATGTATAAGTGATGGTACACTGGGCATAACAAGTTTTTCTTCTTTAAGATGTTCAAAAATATTTCGCAGTATTGATAAGCATAAGGGTAGAGTGCTTTTGTTCCCAAATCGAAATCATACACCCTAAAATCTCTAATTCTTTTGTCTTTTACCTTATCTAATTTTGATCTCTCATCTCTTAAATCAATCGCGCGTTTTAAAGTATCAGCTTTTAATTTTATTGAAAATTTAATATTTTCCACTTCAAGAAAATTGCTGCTAATTTGGCTTTTTAATAGAGTTAATATGTTTTTAAATGCGTCAAAATCAAAAAAGTCATCTTTTTTTAATTTTGATTTAACGATTGACCCGGCCTCAAGGTATTTGTCAATTAAAATATGGGCTAATTCAATTTCGGATAAGTTTCTATATTGTTCGTCAACCTCAAACTGATGTTTATATTTTTTCTGATCTGGCATATCTATATGCTCAGAAAACTCAAAAGCTTTTAAATTAACATCAATCTTTTTATATCGTCTGTTTACAAAGGAAGATGGAAGGGTTTCGAACACTTTTTTAAAGTCATTCTCAATTCCAGCTACCCCTGGCAATACATATAATGGTGGATAAAAAATTGTCAACCAAAATTCATCGAACGAAGATATGAACCCCGAACTATCCAATCTGTTTTGGATGATTGCAACGAGATTTTTGAGGTTTCCGTTTAGTCCTCCTCCATATCGTCCAGCTGTACTTGGCATCAAATAAATCTTCATTCAATTAATCTAATGAGCGGCTAAGATTTTGTAAGGTATCCAATAATATGGTGTTTTCTTCGGGCGTACCTACAGTAATGCGTAAGCTGCCCTCGCACAGTTCAATTTTGGAGCGGTTGCGCACAATGATACCTTTGGCCACCAGGAAATTATAGATCCCGTTGGCATCCGTAGTTTTAACCAGGATAAAATTAGCATCAGACGGATAAATATCTAACACAAAATCAAAGTCTTTTAAAGCAAGTACCAGCCTGTCGCGCTGGGTAAGGGTTTCCTTTATCCAGGCGTTCACCTGTGCTACATTACCCAAAGCCTCTAAAGCGAGTTGTTGTGATGACTCGTTGACGTTATAAGGCGGCTTAACTTTATTCATTACCTCGATGATCTCCTCGCTGGCAAAAGCCATGCCTACACGTAAGCCGGCCAGTCCCCATGCTTTGGAAAGGGTTTGCATCACTACAAGGTTAGCATACTCGGTAAGTTCCTGTATGAAAGTTTTTTGGCGACTGAAATTGATATAAGCTTCATCAACCACCACAATACCGTTAAAGTTGGCCAGCAGAGTTTCCACATCCTCCCGGTTGATGGAATTGCCTGTTGGGTTATTTGGAGAACAAATGAATATCAGCTTGGTATGCTCATCAATGGCTTCGGCAATGCCTTCTAAATTAAGCTGGTATTCGGGCGTAAGGTTAACTTTTCGGGCCTCAATATCGTTGATGTTGGCCGATACCTCGTACATGCCATAAGTAGGAGGCACCAGGATCACGTTGTCGACACCTGGGTTGCAAAAGCTGCGGAAAAGGATATCAATAGCCTCATCGCTGCCGTTGCCTATAAATATGTTGCGTGGCGGTACGCCTTTAATTTCGCTCAGGCGCATTTTTACCTTGTACTGCAATGGATCCGGATACCGGTTAAATTGTTGATCCAACGGCGAACCATAAGCATTTTCGTTTGCATCCAAAAAAACACTTGCCTCTCCCTGGTATTCGTCCCGTGCGGAGGAATAGGGGACAAGGCGTTTGATATTTTCGCGTAGTATATTATTGATATTGTACATTACTTTTTTAATCTTTCTCGATAAACGAATTTTTTCTGACCCGCTGATTGCTTTGTGCCTATCCATGACAAGTTGGAGAATCCCGGACTTACGAAGTTTTTAAAACTGCTAAGTCTTTCGCCGATTTGTCATTCCCTCTTCAGAGTTCCCGGATTTTAGCTCTCTCAATGACGATTTAATCATTGCTTCTGATTGAAATCGCGTTCCTATGCGCGTGTAACCCTTCCATCTCGGCCAAAATTTCAACGGTAGGGCCAATGTTGCTGATCCCTTCCCGGGTAATATGCTGGAATGTGATCTTTTTAACAAATGAATCCACAGATACACCTGAGTAAGCCCTTGCATAGCTGCTGGTAGGCAGTGTATGGTTGGTTCCTGATGCATAATCGCCTGCACTTTCCGGAGTTAAATTACCCAGGAAAACCGAACCGGCATTGATAATGCTCCCTGTGATCTGCTCCCAGCTATGGGTAGCCAAAATCAAATGCTCGGGTGCATACCGGTTACTAAAGTCCATTGCTTCGGCAAGGCTGGATGTAACCACGATGTACGAGTTATCCAGTGCTAACCCTGCAATTTCGGCACGCGGTAAAATAGGTAATTGTTTCTCTATTTCTGCCAATACCGCCTCTGCAATGGCCGTCGATGTACAAACTAAAACAGATTGGCTATCAATACCATGCTCGGCCTGTGCCAACAGATCGGCAGCTATATAGGCCGGGATGGCGGTACTATCAGCAATAACCAAAACTTCTGATGGGCCGGCCGGCATATCAATAGCGGTTGTGGTTGTTGATTGAATGATGGTTTTGGCCTTGGTTACAAACTGGTTACCCGGACCGAAGATTTTATCAACTTTACTTATACTTTGGGTACCATATGCCATTGCCGCAATAGCCTGCGAACCACCGGCCAGGTAAATCTTATCGATGCCCAATAATAAAGCTACATAAGCTATAAATGCATTTACCTTACCACTTTTTTGTGGTGGCGAGCAAACCACAATTTCATGGCAACCGGCAATACGGGCCGGAATGCCCAGCATTAAAAACGTACTCGGCAAAACGGCCGAGCCGCCTGGAATATACAGACCAACTTTTTCAATCGGCCTTAACTCGCGCCAGCAGGTTACCCCGGGCATGGTTTCTACCTTGTCCTCGGTTTTTAACTGCGTTTGGTGAAATTTATAGATGTTACTATAAGCAGTTTCAAGGGCAGCCTTTTGTTGGGCGGTTATGGCTGTTGCAAGTTCTTCCAGTTCGGCTTTATCCAGGTAAAGCTTGCTAAGTTCAACTTTGTCAAACTTTTGGGCATAATCAATTAAGGCCCTATCGCCATGTTGCTGAACGTTGGCTATCACTTCCTCAACAACAGCGCGGATCTCATTAGCCGGGTCAACATTACGCTGAACCAGTTGCTGAATATCGCTTGCAGTAAGTTCTGAATAATTGTATGTCTTCATAAGCCCCCTTTAAATCTCCCCTGGTAGGGGAGACTTTTTGATTTTTCTTAATTAACCAGTATAATTTAAAGCCCTCCCTTCCGGGGAGGGTTGGGTGGGGCTGCCGCCCTACAATATTATCTTCTCAATAGGCATTACTAAAATGCCTTGTGCGCCGGCTTGTTTTAGCTGGCTTATCCTATTCCAGAAATCGCGTTCAGGGATAACGGTGTGCACAGCAACCCAGTCAGCTTCGGCCAATGGTATAACCGATGGGCTTTTTACTCCGGGTAATAAAGCAATCACCGTATCAAGATTATCTTTATGAACGTTAAGTACCACATACTTAGTCTCTTTTGCACGCAAAACAGATTGGATACGTTGGATAAGTTCAAGCACCAGGTCATGGTTTTCGGTGGTCTTGCTGCCTATCAATACTGCCTCTGACGACATTACATCAGCAAAGGGCTTTAAACCATTGCTTTTTAATGTACCGCCGGTAGAAACAAGATCGCAAATGGCATCACTTAATCCCAGGCCTGGAGAAATTTCCACAGAGCCGGAGATCGTACGGATATCTGATTGTATCCCCTTCTCTTTCAAAAACTTTCCTAATATAACAGGATAAGTAGTTGCAATGGCTTTGCCGTTTAAATCGGTAAGCGATTGAATGTCGTTATTGTTTGGTACTGCTATTTTAAGTGAGCATTTACCAAAACCTAAACGCTGCAGGTAGCTTACTTCAACTTCGGTTTCCTGTATCACGTTTTCGCCTACAATACCCAGGTCGGCAATGCCATCCTGTACGTATTCGGGAATATCATCATCGCGAAGAAAAAGGATCTCTAAAGGGAAGTTTGATACCGGTGAGATAAGCGAGCTTTTGTAATTTTCGAAGTTTAAGCCGCAATTTTTTAATAATTCAACGGATTTTTCGTTGAGGCGGCCAGATTTCTGGATCGCTATTTTAAGTGTTTTCACAAAATGAATTTAAGGAACTATAATAAAAAAGAGTATAAACGGAGTTTGTTATTTCGCGTAGAAACATACATTTAGCTGATCACCACATGGTGGTGATGCAGATGGAGATGATGTAAAGCGATACCGTTCATTTTTTTATAGTATACTACGGGTAAGTCGCCGCAAATATAGACAGATGTTTTTTAAATCAAAATTTAATGTGAATTTGTCGGAATCAGAATTTACCGAATTTTAGGATTAACAGAATCTTGTGTCAGCCGAATCACTAAACGAATTTAAGGAATTAACCGAATTTTAAGGTTCTGTCTATTCTTTAATTTTGCAAATTCTGATTCAGACTATTGCTTTCATCATACTCATAAATACCACCTTCTTCTCCAAAATCCTTTATCAGCCTAAGGTGTTTTACCTTTTCTATATCCTTTATATTGATAAGCTCGGGGTTTTCGAGCGCTTTAAACCAGATGAGATAGAAATGCCTGATCTGGTAAAATTTGGCCACATCCTTCTTGAAAAACCTGTGTGGGACAAGATATGATGACATGCCCGAGAAGAAATAAACAGCCTCATGTGCATCTGTATAAATGGTAACTTTAGGGTCGAACCGGCTTTTATCAATCGTTTTAAGATAGGCTGCGAATGGCGATTCCATCCAACTGTTATCGGTATATCCGGGGTTTCCATATTGGTCGGCTACCTGGTCATCATATCGGCCTTTATCAATAAAAAACTCCTTGGTAACAAAGCCCAGCATCAGCAATATCATTAAGCCGGCTACTATTTTGCGGGTAGTGGTGTTTGCTATTTTTTTAAGCAGCAGTAGCCCCCAGCTGGTATAGCCCCACAGCGCTGGTATATATATAGGCGCCAGCAGGCGATGGTTAATGCGCTCGTACCGCGAAAAAGTTGATGATATCACGATGAACAACCCATAAACCAAAGCGAAGGTAATAGCCAGGTTTTCGTAACCATCAAGGTGGCGGCGGTAATAGTTATAAGCCAACGCAGCAATAAAACCAATAAATATAATTGTGGCCAATGGTACCGACAGCCAATACTGGTTTGGTGTAAGCCCCATCCAATCGCAAATTACGTTACCAAAATAATACAGGTTTTTACCAAACGAAGTAATAGATGGTTCGCGCGGGCCGGTAGTAGTGCCCGACATGAAAGCGTTAAACAGCAAATTGCTTACCAGCAGAGAAATGCAAACAAAGCCATATATGATAATGTGAATTATCTTCTTTTTAAGCGGCAAAAACCTGTCGAGCAGCAAAAGTAAGCCGCCGGTGCCCACAATAGTAACTGCAGCATAGCGGGTAACGCAGCCTATTGCGGCTATCAGCGCTGCAATTACTAATGTTTTAATGGTATGCTTTAAAAGATATTCCCTAAACGCGACGATGAAAAACAGGGTCTCTAAGATAAACAGCGTCTCTGACCATAAATAGGAGTAAACCTGCAGCAACGCCGGGCTCAATATAATAGCTACTAACATTAACCATTTATATATACGCGATGCCGGAACAAACCTGTGCATAATCCATCCGCTGGTGTATATCAGGGTGGCAAACATTAACCCGTTCAATATCGCCCCAAAAGCAACCGGATCAATACGGGTAATAAACATGATGCTCCCTAAAAATACGGGATAAAAAACCGGGAAATCAACAATAGGAATATGATTAAATGTTTGCAAGGTGCCATTTGTATTTAAACTGCGCGCGGCACTGGTATACATGATAGAATCCGGCGAAATACCGATGCCGCTGTACTTGCAAAACAATTGGATAGCAAAAAAGCCAATTACTGCGGCGATAAAGGTGTCGTAGTTTTTTAAATAGCGGCTTAACTGCATGTAGCGATTTTTACTGTTAGATAGTGGTAAAAGTTGTAAAGGGGCAAAATGTTTTAAAAATAGTTAAAAAGCCCTTACCTAAGATCTCCCCCGGCTTCAAAACTTTTGAATAAAAAAGTTTTGAAGCCCTCCCCTCCGGGGAGGGCTTGGGTGGGGCTGTTGTTTTTACGCTATCAAATCCAATACCGTACTTATCGGCTGATCGCTATCTATTAATATCCCTTTTACACCTGCAGAAGTGCCCGCCTCAACATCGCGCTCACGGTCGCCTATGAAATAGGATAGGGCAGGGTCGATGTCGTATTTTTTAATGCCTTGCAGTAGTAAACCTGGTTTGGGTTTGCGGCAATCGCAATCGCCGGTAAAATTGGGGTGGTGTGGGCAGTAAAAAAAGTCGGTTATTTCTACACCGTGTTCTTTATATACTTCTTTTAGATGATTATGCATTTTTGCAAGTTCATCCTCTGTATACCATCCTTTAGCCAGGCCACCCTGGTTTGTAGCTACTAATAGTAAATATCCCCTGTCCTGCAAAGTTTTGAGTGCCTCAAAGTTATCCAGTACATGAAAATCTTCGAAACGGCGAACGTAATCGCCCATTTCCTGGTTTAGTACTCCATCACGATCTAAAAAAACAKCTTTATTTTTTGTGGACATTTGTTGAATTTTTTTTGGCGAAGTTAATAGTTTTTTAGAGAGTCCATAGCCAATGGTCGATAGTCCATAGCTATCGCCCCCGATTTTAAACGTTTAATAGCATGGTCTATGGACTATCGACCATTGACTAATGAGATAAATGTCTACTCTCCACATAGATTTAGCAAACAAAATTTTATTCTGTTATAAATAAATATACCGCTTGTATAAATGATTACGGCTTGGCTGGTGCAACTTTATATTGATTCTAAATAGTAAAACATTATATTTCATTTAGTAAATCATAATAATTGCTTGTTTATGTTGATAATTTGTTAAATAAATATGATTTAAATAATTGATTTTTTAGAAATCTTTAAAAATTTCCATAAATTTTATAATTTATTTATATATCAGTAACTTCGTAGTTACACCATTTTATAAAACGGTTTAATTTACAATGAATCAAACTGAGAGCAACCAGGGCCTTTATAGGCCAGAATTTGAACACGACTCCTGCGGAACTGGATTTATAACCAATATTAACGGTCATAAAAGTAACCAGATTATTGATGACGCGCTTACCATGCTCGAAAACATGGAACACCGCGGCGCTTGCGGATGCGACCCCGAAACCGGCGATGGTGCCGGTATCCTGATACAATTGCCACATGAGTTCCTGATGGAAGAATGCTCAAACCTGGAGATCAGCCTGCCCGAACCGGGTGAGTATGGTGTTGGGATGATATTTTTTCCTAAGGATTCGGCCCAAAAGAAAGCTTGCCGTATAGTTATTACCAATGCTATTGAAAAGTTAGGCCTTGTAAAATTGGGTTACCGCAAATTGACCGTTGATTCAATGGCTGTTGGCGTAACCGCCCGGCAGGCCGAGCCCGATGTTGAGCAGATTTTTATAGCCCGCCCGCACCATATTACCAATGCGGATGATTTTGAGCGCAAACTTTTCATATTAAGAAGGTATATCAATAAAACCATCACCGAAACTATAGCAGGTGCGGCCGAGCATTTTTATTTTACCTCGTTATCCTGCAAAACCATTGTTTACAAAGGGCAGGTAACAACCTACCAACTGCGTAAATATTATGCTGATCTTACAGATCCGCGTATTGCTTCAGGCTTTGCCATGATCCACTCGCGTTTCTCAACAAATACTTTTCCATCATGGAAACTGGCTCAGCCTTTCCGACTGATAGCCCATAATGGCGAGATTAATACCCTGACAGGTAATTTAAACTGGTTTTATGCAGGCTTAAAATCATATGCTTCGTCGTACTTTACTGCCGAAGAAATGGAAATGCTGTTGCCGGTGATTGATAATAATCAATCGGACTCTGCTTGCCTGGATAACATTATTGAAATTCTGTTGCACTCTGGTCGCTCGTTACCTCATGTAATGATGATGCTGGTACCAGAAGCATGGGACGGCAACGTACACATGGATCCGGTGAAAAAAGCATTTTACGAGTACCATGCAACATTAATGGAGCCCTGGGATGGCCCGGCCGCTATCACCTTTACCGATGGTAAGCTGGTAGGCGCTTTGTTAGACAGGAATGGTCTTCGCCCTTTACGTTATGTGATCACCAACGATGGCCGCGTTATAGCTGCATCAGAAGCTGGTACCTTAACTATTGATGAAAGCACCGTTTTACGTAAAGGCCGTTTACAACCCGGTAAAATGCTGCTAATAGATACCGAAAAAGGCAGGATCATTACCGATGATGAAATAAAGAAACAGATTACTTCCAGGCAGCCTTATGGCCGCTGGTTGGAGAATTATAAAATTAACCTGAGCGAGCTTACCGAACCACGTTTGGCATTCGCCCAGCTTTCAGAAGCATCTGTTTTTCGTTACCAGCAGGTATTTGGTTATAGCCGCGAGGATATTGATACCATTATAAAGCCTATGGCTGTTGATGGTAAAGAGCCTGTTGGCTCAATGGGTACTGATGTGCCTTTGGCCATCTTATCTGATAAGCCGCAGCATTTGTCAAGCTACTTTAAGCAATTTTTTGCCCAGGTTACCAACCCGCCTATCGATCCTATCCGTGAGCGTTTGGTAATGAGCCTTGCTACCTTTATTGGTAACAATGGCAATTTGCTTGATGAAGATAAAATGCATTGCCATTGCGTGGTTTTAAAACACCCCATATTAAAAAATCACCAGTTAGAAAAACTGCGCAGTATTGATACCGGTCTTTTTCACGCTAAAACACTGCAAACTTATTTTGTGGCCGATGGCATGCCTGGTTCATTAGAAAAAGGGATTGCAAGGCTTTGTCGCTACGCCGAAGATGCCGTTGATGATGGATTTGAGGTATTGATCCTGTCGGATCGTGCTGTTGATTCCGAACATGCTCCAATTCCTACTTTGCTCGCTGTGTCTGCCGTACATCACCATCTTATCAAAAAAGGCCGTCGTGGTGCGGTTGGATTAGTGGTTGAAACAGGAGATGCATGGGAAGTACATCACTTTGCCTGTTTGCTGGCTTTCGGTGCAACAGCAATCAACCCATACCTGGCTTTGGCTACAATCGAAACTGTTAAAAACAACGGCAGTTTAGAAACCAGCCTTGATATTAAAACATTACAAAAAAACTATGTAAAATCTGTAAATGATGGTTTGCTGAAGATCTTCTCCAAAATGGGGATCTCTACACTGCAATCATACCATGGTTCACAGGTATTTGAAATATTAGGTTTAAACAAAAGTGTTGTTGATCGCTATTTCTGCGGAGCTGTTACCCGTATAGGTGGTTTAGGTTTAGATGAAATTGCCCGCGAAGCACTTTGTAAACACCGCATTGGTTTTAATGCTAAAACTGCTGATAACTTACTACCAGAGGGTGGTATTTACCAATGGAAACGCAGGGGCGAAGCTCACTTATTTAACCCAACTACCGTACATTTATTACAACATGCTACCCGTAGTAATGATTACTCGGTATATAAAAACTATGCTAAGGTAATTAACGAGCAAACTGAAAAGCATTTCACGATACGTGGTTTGCTTGATTTTGCCCATCACCGTGAAGCCATCTCTATTGATGAGGTTGAACCTGCCGGAAACATCATGAAGCGTTTTGCAACAGGCGCTATGTCATTCGGATCTATATCTCACGAGGCACACAGTACTATGGCTATCGCTATGAACCGCATAGGTGGTAAAAGCAATACCGGCGAAGGCGGTGAGGATGAAATGCGTTACGAAAAAATGGCCAGCGGCGACTCAATGCGTTCGGCTATTAAGCAAGTGGCATCGGCCCGTTTTGGGGTAACTTCAAATTACCTTACCAATGCCGATGAGCTGCAGATTAAAATGGCGCAAGGTGCCAAACCAGGTGAAGGCGGACAGCTACCGGGTCATAAAGTTGATGACTGGATTGCTAAAACACGCCACTCCACACCAGGAGTTGGCCTGATTTCGCCGCCACCACACCACGATATTTACTCTATCGAGGATTTGGCCCAACTGATATTCGATCTTAAGAATGCCAACCGTGCCGCACGTATTAACGTGAAGCTGGTATCAAAAGCCGGTGTTGGTACTATAGCTGCTGGTGTTGCCAAAGCACATGCCGATGTGATCCTGATTGCAGGATACGATGGTGGTACAGGTGCATCGCCAATAAGCTCTGTAAAACATGCAGGCTTACCGTGGGAACTTGGTTTAACCGAGGCTCACCAAACACTGGTACGTAACAAACTGCGTAGCCGTGTAGTGTTACAAACAGATGGCCAGTTAAAAACAGGCCGCGATTTGGCGATAGCCTGTTTAATGGGTGCCGAAGAGTGGGGTGTTGCTACAGCTGCGCTTGTAGCCGGTGGCTGTATAATGATGCGCAAGTGTCATTTAAATACCTGCCCTGTAGGTGTTGCTACACAGGATCCTGAATTGAGGAAACTATTCAGCGGCAAGCCCGAGCATGTGGTTAACCTGTTCCGCTTTATGGCCGAAGAACTTCGGGAGATTATGGCTGAGCTTGGTTTCCGTACTATTAATGAGATGGTTGGTCGTGTTCAGTTCCTGAAAGTGAAAGATCACCTGGATAGCTGGAAAGCTAAAAAGATAGATCTGAGTGGCATATTGCACCCGGTTACCAATACCAAAGGAATGACACTGTATAACAGTGAGCAACAGGATCATGGTATGAGCGAAATACTTGACTGGCAACTATTAGCGACCGCAAAAATTGCGCTTGAAGATAAAACGCCTGTATTTGCATCGTTCGATGTAATCAACGTTAACCGTACTGTCGGCACGCTTTTATCAAACGAGATCTCTAAAAAATATGGCTCGGCAGGATTGCCCGACAATACCATCAACTATAAATTCAAAGGTTCGGCCGGGCAAAGCTTTGGCGCGTTTGCAACAAAAGGGATTTCCTTTGAGCTTGAAGGCGAAGCCAATGATTATGTAGGTAAAGGTTTATGCGGAGCACAGCTGGCAATTTATCCGGCAGCAAACGCAACATTTGTTCCCGAAGATAATATCATCATTGGTAACGTTGCACTTTATGGTGCTACATCAGGTGAAGTATTTGTAGGTGGCATGGCAGGCGAGCGTTTCGCAGTGCGTAACTCCGGCGCAACAACAGTTGTTGAGGGTATTGGCGATCATGGCTGCGAATATATGACCGCTGGCCGGGCGCTTATCCTGGGTAAAACCGGGCGCAATTTTGCAGCAGGTATGAGTGGTGGTTTAGCCTGGGTATTCAACCCCGATAACAGCTTCGCCGAAAACTGCAATACCGAGATGGTGGATCTTGATCCTTTATCATTACAGGATGAAGAGCAGATACTGGCTTTATTGCGCAAGCATATCAGCTTAACAGGCAGCAAGCTTGCCCAGCAGATATTAGACAACTGGAATGAGGCATCAACCCAATTTGTGAAGGTGTATCCAAAAGAGTATAAAAGAGTATTAGAGAAATTACAATATCAAACAATAGGCTAAATTTCAATGGGAAAACCAACAGGATTTCAGGAGTTTAACAGGGAATTACCAACGAAGGTTTCCGCTACTGAACGCGTAAAAAACTATAATGAGTTTGTTAATTTGTATACCGATGAGAAGCTAAATCAGCAATCGGCCAGGTGTATGAATTGCGGGATCCCTTTTTGCCATTCGGGATGTCCGCTGGGTAATATTATTCCAGAGTTTAACGATGCCGTGTATCGTAAAAACTGGGAAGAGGCTTACCATATTTTATCATCAACTAATAATTTTCCTGAATTTACAGGACGCATATGCCCTGCACCTTGCGAATCGGCCTGTGTTTTAGGTATTAACAAACCGGCTGTAGCAATTGAGGAAATTGAGAAACATATTATCGAGATAGCTTACCAGAAAAACCTGGTTAAGCCAACCGCACCCTTAGTTAAATCTGGTAAAAAAGTAGCCGTTATTGGCTCTGGTCCGGCCGGATTGGCAGCGGCTGCCCAATTGGTGAAAGCCGGTCATGCAGTAACCGTTTATGAGCGTGATGATAAACCAGGTGGTTTATTACGCTACGGTATTCCAGACTTTAAACTGGAGAAAAATGTTGTAGAACGCCGTATCGAGGTAATGGAAAAAGACGGTATTGTGTTTAAATTGAACAGCGAAGTGGGTGTAAATGTAGCAGCCGACGAACTGGTACGCAATAACGATGCTGTGGTATTGGCTGGTGGTTCAACTGTACCACGTAACCTCACGATCCCTGGCAGGGAATTAAAAGGAATCCATTTTGCTATGGATTTTTTAAAACAGCAAAACAAACGCGTAAGCAATATTAGTGTAGATGCCGATGATATTTTGGCTACAGGTAAGGATGTAGTAGTAATTGGTGGTGGTGATACCGGCAGCGACTGTGTGGGTACTTCAAATCGCCAGGGTGCAAAATCTATTAAGCAATTTGAGGTAATGTATCAGCCACCGGCGCAACGTACACAACACATGCCGTGGCCAACATACCCAATGATCCTGAAGACTACCAGCTCGCACGAGGAAGGTGCAGAACGTTTTTGGGGAGTTAATACCCTGGAGTTCCTGGGCGACGAAAAAGGCAACCTTAGGGCATTAAAAGTTGTTGATGTATCCTGGGAGCAGGATGTTATGGGCCGGCCCCTAAAATTTAATACAGTTGAAGGCTCTGAGCGCGAAATACCTTGTCAGCGTGTATTCCTGGCAATGGGTTTCCTTTATCCTCAGCCTACTGGTTTATTAGCACAATTAGGCGTTGAACTCGACGAACGTAAGAACGTTAAAGCTAAAGAAGGCGTTTACCGTACCAACGTAAGCAAAGTGTTTGCCGCCGGCGATATGCGCCGTGGACAATCGCTGGTTGTTTGGGCCATTTCAGAGGGTCGTGAAACTGCCCGCAAAGTAGATGAATTTTTAATGGGCCACTCTTTACTGGAAAGCAAGGATGCCGTTAACCAGTTTGACCAGGTGTTTTAAAAGATCACCTATCTGCTGAAGATATAACCACTTTGTAATACCTTTTTTGGTATAGCAAAGTGGTTTTTTTATTTAGCAAATCGAGCTTCGGAAGGTTTTTACCTCTGTGTTTTCGGATCTGCTCTGTTGTTGCTGTAGCAGGCATTACTAATAATTACGTTATCTGGTAAACCAGACAGGAGTTTTTTTGTTAAACCTGAACAGTAGCATAATCTAATTATAAATGAAGCAAATAACAGGTCTTATATTGGGCGCGGTTACCCTGATTTTGGTTCAATCGTGTCAGAGTAACAAACGGGCGAATAATTATAATAATAAAGTACTTGTTGATGACAGTGGTTTGTTATTTCTTAAAAATGGTACAGAAGCAAGTAATGCAACTGTGAAGGCATCGGGATTGGCTATTTCTAACTCAAAAAATCAGCGGGTAATCCAATTTGCTAAAGCCATGATAGATGATCATAGCCTGCTGGCTGATGATCTTAAAAAATTTGCGACTGACAATTTTGCAGCCACTACCGATACGATATATCCGGCCCATTTGCAAATGATAGCCGGCCTGGAAAAAAAGAAGGCTGCTGAATTTGATAAAGCTTATTTAGAAATAATTATAGGCCAGCATGAGCGACAAATAAACCTGTTTAAAGCTGCCACGCAGGATAAAAGTTTGAACGTGTCAGCATTTGCACAGAAAACTATACTGTCATTACAAGCCCATCTCGATTCGGCTAAAATGATTAGTGCAACCTTAAAATAGTTTTAATTGCTGTTGTATCGGCGGCTTTGCTTTACCCATCACCGTTCTGCCTCCATATTTCCAGGAATCTTCACGTTCTTTGGCTATTACCTGGTCAAAATTGGCGTTAGGTGTAAAGTCTTTTTCGGCATTCGCTGCAATTTTGTGTAATCGTTTAATAGCCTCGTTTTGCTCAGACAAGCCCAGTTTTGCTTTGTAAACCGCGTTTTGCAAGATACTGATGGTTTCATCATAAACCTTGATAGGTACCGGGAAAGGATGGCCATCTTTTCCGCCATGCGCGAAAGAAAATCTTGCAGGGTCTTTAAACCGCGATGGTGTACCGTGAATCACCTCGCTTACCAGCGCCAATGATTGCAAAGTGCGTGGCCCCAGGCCTTGCAGTAACAGCAGATCCTCAAATTCGGCGGGTTGTTTTTCATGGGCAAGCCAAAGTACCGCGCCAAGGCGTTTAAGGTCCACATCTTTAGCCTTTACTTCATGGTGACTCGGCATAATCAATCGGCCAATTTCCCTGATCATCACCTCCGGGTTTTCACCTGCAATCTGCATCACTCCATTTCTGGCAGAATCAGCAAGTTTATCGGTCATATTCAGTATCAAACCGGTATTTTTTCCATAGATAGAAGTATGCGGGTCATCCACAAAAGAGGTGAGGTGCTCCGAATGCCAGTGGTAGCGTCGGGCTGTACTGCTGGCATCACTCATACCTTGTTGCACAACAGCCCATTTACCGGTATCGCTCAAAATAAAATTATGGGTATATAGCTGGAAGCCATCCTGTATGGCTGTATTATCAACCTTGGCGCTTAGTTTGCTGCATTTAACCAGGTAGTTACCGTCAAGCCCTGTAGATTCGCTGATCTTTAACAGTTCTGCCGGGGTTTGTTTGGAGTGCTTGCCCTTGCCGCCGCAAACGTAAATACCCAGTTCGCGACTATGTGGATTAATGGCCCTCTTCAACGCACCCATTACAGAGGTAGTTATTCCGGAGGAATGCCAGTCCATCCCCATAACAGCACCCAGACTTTGAAACCAGAACGGATCGCTCAAACGGCGCAGCACTTCGTCTTTACCATAATCAATCACAATATTTTCGATTACTGCCAAGCCTAACTTTGCCATACGTTCGGCAAGCCATATGGGTACATAGCCATAGTGTAAAGGTAAGTCAGCACTGCCAGATCGCTTCATGCTAACAAAATTAGTAAAAATTACCCGGTTTTAAGATTTTTGAAGATTAAGTCACAAAATAGTTTGAGTTTGTCCAACAAGATAGAAGCACATCTTCAAACCGTCGAATCTTCAAATAAAATCATTAATCATCGGCATTCGCTTCTCCCGCATACATATCATCAATATCCGCCGCGTATTTCTTTTCTATCACTTTGCGTTTTGCTTTCATGGTAGGGGTAATTTCGCCTTCTTCCATACTGAAAGGGTTGCGCTTTACTTTGAACGATTTTACGCGTTCAAATTTGGCAAGTTCGTTGCTTAGCTTACGAATGTCTAGGCCAATCCAGTCAATGATCTCTTTATCCTCAATAAAAACGTCTGATCGTTCGAAAAATTCGTTTTTCAGATTAAAGGCTTCCTGCAGGGTTTCTTTGCCGGGCACTATAATAGCTGCAATGTACTCGCGCTTATCGCCCACTAAAAATACCTGTTCAATTTTGGGGCTTTTAAGATAGGTGTTTTCAACCGGGGTAGGATAGATGTTTTTGCCATAGGCGTTCACCAGCATGTTTTTAAGGCGGTCGGTAATTTGCAGGTTGCCCCGAAAAAAGCGGCCGATATCGCCGGTATGGAACCAGCCATCAGCATCAATCACCGTAGCGGTTTCCCCCGGTTTGTGCCAGTAGCCTTTCATTACACAGTGGCCGCGTACAATGATCTCGCCTTCTTCGGTAACCAGGTCTTCCCTGAAATTATCGTGGGTTTGGACGGTATAGATCTTTTTGGTGTCTACATTTTGAATTGCAACTTCAATGCCCGGAATAATACGGCCAACAGTGCCATAAATTACCCTATGCCGTTCGGTAACGGCCATAACCGGAGAGGTTTCTGTTAGCCCAAAGCCTTCAAGTATCACAATACCCAGATCGCCAAAAAACTCACCGATGTTTTTAGGCAGCGCACCTCCGCCCGATACCATGAACTGTAATTTACCGCCGGTTTTTTCTTTTATCTTGCTGAATACCAGTTTTTCTGCTATCACGTGCTGTGTTTTTAAAATGGGCCCGGGTTTTTTACCTGCTTCCAGCACCAAGCGTACCTTTTTACCAATCTCAAACGCCCATAAAAATATTTTGGTTTTAAGGCCTCCTGCTGATGTTCCGCTTTTGATGGCTTTATCATGTATGCGTTCGAGCAGGCGTGGTACGCAGCATAATATGGTAGGTTTAACCTCTGCCATATTTTTTGCCAACAACTCTAAACTTTGGGCAAAGGCAATTTGTGAACCTTTTAAAATGGCGATATGATAAATGGTACGCTCAAACACATGTGATAACGGCAGGAACGAAAGGAAACGGTCGGTCTTTGATACAAACGGAATCTGGATAACACTGTTTAAAGCATTCTGGGTGAGGTTATAATGAGTAAGCATTACTCCTTTAGGGATCCCTGTGGTGCCAGACGTATAAATAAGGCAGGATAGATCTGTAGGTAAAATAGCTTCACGGGCAGCGCTAATGGCTTCGCGATATTGCCTTACCAATACCAACCCCTCGCTGATCACCTGGTCGAACCCGATAACACCCGCATTGAGGTTTAGCTTGCTGCTGTATTTTTCAAAATCATCAAATGCAGGAATAATGCGGATAAGTGAAGCGCAGTTGTTGGCTATTTTAAGCACCTTACGGAAAAGGAAGGGATTGCCGGCAATAATGGTTTTAGCGCCGGAATCATTCAGGATATATTCAATTTCGTTTTCGGTAAGGGTTGGATATATAGAGGCGTTAACCGCACCTATCTGCTGCAGTGCCTGGTCATAATAAACGTAGTTTGGGCCATTTTCGATAATGAGGGAAAGCCGGTCGCCTTTTTGAATACCCAGGCTAAGTAGCCACGCAGATATAGCATCGATCTTTTCTAAAGCCTCGCCGTAACTAATCTCTACCCAGGTATCATTCACTTTATGGATCATAAAGGTTTGGCTTTCTGGGTGAATATGGGCTACTGTATTGCGGATAAATGATGGAACAGTTGATAGATCGCTTACCTGGCTCATTAAGTATGAATGATTTATATAAGCATCAAACTTATGTTTTTTAAGCTAAATACTAAAATGAAATAATGCTTTACTTAGTCTCCGGCATCGGTGCTGCCAGGTATTCTTCCAGCATTGCAACAAACAGCTCCGGCACTTTACTATCGGGATTTGGCGACATCGCTTCACCCATATAACTGCCATGGTTATCAGGGAATATTGACAACCGGCCATGACGTAACAAGCGGTACATTTCTACTGCATGTTCCGGGCGCACCACGTCCTGGTCGCCAACAATTACCAGCGTTGGAGCCTGTATCGATCTGATGTCTTCTTCTTTCCAATCCACAAAAGTTTGCATCCTTCCGGCATCTCTATCGTGCATACTTTGCAACCCGGCCTGGGTATTACCAGGGATACTTAAATATGCATCCTGGTATAATTTGGGCATCTGTTCCAGTTTCGCATGCTGCATCCCTTCCCAAAACCAGGAGTACATACCTTCGCGTTTATAAAATGCCGATGCCAGGATAAGTTTGCGCACACGTTCGGGATGTCTTAAGGCTATTTTCATGGCTGTATTACCTCCATTGCTGAAGCTCAGGATATCTGCTCCGGTAATGTTCAGTTGTTTAAGCAGGTCGGCTACATCATCCGCGTCCTGCTCAAAACTTGTAGGGGCGTCCCTGTCGCTTGTATGCCCGTGAGCCTGAAGTTCTACAGCTATAACCTTATGAGTTTTGGCAAGCACCGGCATTATCTTCCCAAAAGAAGTTTGTATGGTTGACCCGCCACCATGGATCAATACCAATGGCTGACCACTACCATGGATTTCGTAATACATTTTTATGCCGTTTACATTGGCATAGCGGCCCATTTCCTGGCCCTGGGTTTTATTGGCTGTTGTCATAGCTGTCAGGATAAAAACGGTGATTTTAATAAAATGGTTAAACAAGTTTTGCATGAATCAAATATACTATTGGTCATTAAAATAACAGATGGCTCTTTACGACAATTGCAGATCAGTTTCCGACAGTTTTATAAGCGTTTACCGCGTGTTTATAAATCCCATTGGTAACAATTCATTTACAAAACAAACAGGCCCTCAAATAAGCGTGTATTTATTACACAGTGATGAGTTATAAATACTAATATTGTATTAGCCAATTAATCTGCCGATACGTTTTTGCCCCTACATAATACGTTTTTATCATTAAGGATCAGCTTTTTATGTGGAATTTTTAATAGGATATATTGCTGTGGCGACCGGTAGGTAATAAATTAAACATCAACTAATCTCTCAAATAATGTCTTTAAAATTAAAACTCACCTCTATTTTATTGATAGGGCTCAGCTTTGGACTATATTCTTTTAAAAAGCCTGTACCCATGCAGCGTGTACTGGTTTTTTCAAAAACATTGGGCTGGCACCATTCCTGCATCCCTTTTGGTATAGCTGCTATTCAAAAGCTGGGTAAAGAGAATAATTTTGAGGTGGATACCACTGCTAATGCTGACGCTTTTGCTGATGATAATTTAAAAAAGTATGATGCCGTAATATTTAACTGCACTACCGGCAATGTGCTTAATGCTGTACAGCAAGCAGCCTTTGAACGCTATATACAGGCGGGTGGCGGCTACGCGGGCGTACACTCTGCTGCCGATACCGAATACGATTGGCCATGGTACGGCAAACTGGTTGGTGCCTATTTTTCAAGTCATCCAAATAATTCAAACATTCGGAAGGCAACTATTGATGTTACCGACAGAACAAACCTCATAACCGCAAATCTGCCTGCCCGCTGGGAGCGTACCGACGAATGGTATAACTATAAATCCATTTACAGTGGCATTCATGTGCTGGCCAGTTTGGATGAGAATACGTATGATGGGGGCACCAATGGCGCAAATCATCCCATTACCTGGTTTCATGAGTTTGATGGCGGTCGCTCATTTTACACAGGCTGTGGTCATACCGATGAAAGTTACAGCGATCCTTTGTTCCTGGGCCAGCTGCTGGGTGGTATCCGGTATGCTATGGGTAATGGCAAATCGTTGGATTATAGTAAATCCTATTCAAAGGTATCGCCAGATCAAACCCGGTTTATAAAAACGGTGTTGGTAAGTAACATAGCATCCCCAATGGAGCTGGCAACGGCTAAGGACGGGCGCGTGTTTTTCACCCAGCTGATGGGTAATTTCTCGGTCTATAATACCCACACCCGCCAGTTTAAGGTGATCCATAAATTCCCTATTACTTATGAAGGGGGGACAGGGGTTATCGGTTTAACGCTCGACCCTAAATTTGAAAGTAACCAGTTTGTATATATTTATTACATGCCAGCCGGGCAAACTGTCGAACCGCTCAACTTCCAGCTCTCGCGCTTTAAGGTTAGCCCTGCAAATGTACTCGACCTAAAATCAGAAAAGGTCCTGTTAAAAGTTCCTGTACAAAAAGTGAGCGGTGCCCACCATGGCGGCTCGTTAGCCTGGGATAAAAATGGCAACCTGTATTTATCAACGGGAGACAGTTCGAGCCCGTTCCCGGCTGATGGTTATGCTCCGTTGGATGAGCGCCCAGGCCAGGAGCATTATAGTTTAGATGCACAGCGTAGTGCGGGTAACACCAATGATTTTAAAGGTAAAATACTACGGATTCACCCCGAAGCTGATGGTACCTATACTATACCCGAGGGCAACCTTTTCCCTAAAGGCACGGCCAAAACCAAACCCGAGATTTATGTGATGGGCTGCCGTAACCCTTATAGAATTGCGGTAAACCCGATAACTTCGGTGTTATATTGGGGCGAGGTTGGACCGGATGCCGGTAAAGATTCGCCGCGCGGCCCGCGTGGCTACGATGAATTTAACCAGGCCCGCAAGGCCGGGAATTTTGGCTGGCCATATTTTGTAGGCAATAACTTCGCCTATTCGCATTGGGATTTTGTAACCAATACGCCAGGGCCTAATTTTGATCCCAGGGCACCTGTAAATAATTCGCCTAATAATACAGGTTTAAATCTGCTGCCTCCGGCCACACCAGCCATGATCTGGTACCCGTATGCTGCGTCTGACCAGTTTCCCGAATTAGGGATGGGTGGCAGGTGCGCTATCGGCGGTGATTTTTATGAGTACGATGTTAATGTTAAAAACCCGAATAAATTCCCTGAGTATTTCAGCGGTACATTATTTATGGCCGATTGGATGCGTAACTGGGTTATTAATCTGAAGTTTGATAAGGATGAGAATTACCTCCGTAATGAAGCTTTTATGCCAGCTAATGGCGATTTCAGGCGGCCAATTGATATGCAATTTGGTCCTGATGGTGCATTGTATATGCTGGAGTATGGTTCTGTTTACGGTGCACAAAATGAAGATGCCCGCCTGGTGAAAATTGAATATAATACAGGTAACCGCGCACCTATTGCTAAAGCTGGTATCACAGATACGGCCATGCAATCCTACTATCAGCATACCAAATATTTGACAGCCGAATTGAAGGAAATGCCCGTTAAAAAGGAAATTTCAGGCCAGGCCCCGCTTAGGGTAATTTTTAACAGCCGGGATAGTAAAGACCAGGACGATGATGATGCAATAACTTACCAATGGTTGTTTGATGGTAAAACAGTTGGCGCAACAACTGCATCTGCAAGCTATGTTTACACTAAACCCGGTGTGTATAAAGCCATATTAAAGGTGAAAGATAAAGGAGGGCTAACGGGCAGGGATACTGTAATGGTAAGAGTTGGTAATACCAGGCCTGTTGTAACTATTGCCAGCACTGATAACAAATCTTTCATCTGGAAAGGCCAGCCCTTTAAGTACAAAATAGTAGTGAAGGATAAAGAGGATGGCAGGATTGATCCCAAACATGTAAAACTATTTTACATTTATAACCCGCAACCATCTGCAGATGGTAAAACCGTGCAAAGCCTGGCAGCTTTATCGGCCACAGAGGTTAGCTATCCGGGTAAGGCCTTAATGGCATCAAGCGATTGTAAATCGTGCCATATGATTAATAAACTTGCAGTTGGGCCAAGCTTTACCGCCATAGCAAACCGCTACAAGGCAGAAAAAGGCGCTACCGATAAGCTATCCAAAAAAATAATTGCAGGTGGCGCAGGCAGCTGGGGAACCGAGCATGTGATGAGCGCTCATCCGCAATTGTCAAGGGCCGATACAAAAGAGATTGTAAAATACATATTCTCTTTAACTGATAAGAAGGGCAAGGCGATGCCATTACCTTTAAATGGCAGCCTGAACCTGAAGTTTAACGATACAGAGCCACACGGGCAGTACACCATACTGGCGTCATACACCGATAAAGGCGGCAAAGCAGTTGGCCCGCTTACGGGCACTGATGTGATTACTTTACGCACAGCAGATGTAAAGGCCATTTACGCAGATGAACTGAAGGGCTTCAATCGTTATAATAACGACCTTTCACAAGGTAGTCATAAGTCATTTGTATTATTCAAGGATGTCGACTTAACAAATATCAAAAAGCTCAGCTTCCAGTATGCCTCAAAAGGCATCGATGGTGAGATTGAGGTTCGTATGGATTCCCAGGCCGGGCCGGTTATTTGCTCTACAGTTTATGGCGATACAGGCGGCTGGGATAAACAGGCCTGGTTAAGTGGTGATGTACAGAAACCAATTACCGGCAAACATAATGTATTCATATTTGCTATTAAACGTACCAAACCAAACGACGGGATCCTAAAACTAAGTGATATCCGGTTTGATCAATAATATTCAATAATTAAGTAAAACGCTGGTCATGAAAAAATTATCTGTAATCACAATGGGTTGCCTGGCAATGGGTTTGCTATCAACGCAAACTTTCGCGCAAAGTGGCAAGCCGGTTTTTGTTGGGTCAGTTGGTGTACAAGCCTATACTTTTCGTGGCAGTATGCCTAAAGCTACTATAGCTGTGCTGGATACCATTAAAGCCATGGGGATAACTGAGCTGGAGGGCCAGGAGCCCAAAGGCATGCCGCCCGAAGAATTCAGGAAACTGTGTAATGAGCGCGGTATAACCATCCCATCTATAGGTGCCGGGTATGATGATATTGTAAAAAGCCCGGGCGATGTTATTAAGCAAGCCAAGATACTGGGTGCTGAATATGTAATGGTGGCCTGGATCCCTCACGGTAAGGAGTTTACGCTGGAGGATGCCAAAAAGGCTGTTGCAGATTTCAACCGGGTAGGACAGATCCTCGCAGAAGCCGGAATTACCTTTTGCTACCATAACCATGGTTACGAATTTGGCCCTTATGAGGATGGCACCCTGTTCGATTATATCGCCAAAAACACCAATCCTAAGTATGTATCCTTCGAGATCGACCTTCTATGGTCGTTCCATGGCGGACAGGATCCGGCTAAGCTGATAAACAAATATCCATCGCGCATTAAACTGGTGCACCTGAAAGATATCCGCAAAGGTGTGGCCAATGATCTTACCGGGGGAACCGATACCAAAAATGATGTAGCATTAGGCACCGGGCAAATTGATATCCCCCAGGTATTGAAGGCTGCAAGAAAAGCAGGCGTTAAACACTATTTTATCGAGGATGAAAGTCCGTCATATGCTACCCAAATCCCGGTTACCATAGCCTATATCAAGAGCTTAAAATATTAAAAATGATCGAGGGATTAAACAGGCGACAGGTGTTGAAAAAGATGGGTTTAGCGGCAGGCGCGGCTGCGTTGGGCGGCAATGTTGCTGCATCGATTAAGGTGGATAAGAAAAACGATCATGGTTTTGTATATTCGCTAAATATGAGCACTATCCGCGGTCATAACCTTGGTTTTGTGAAGGAGCTGGAAGTTGCCGCTAAAGCAGGTTTTACATCTGTAGAGATATGGCTGGATACACTGCAGGCATACCTGCAAAATGGCGGTTCGTTATCCGAAGCAAAAAAGATCATTGACGGCCTTGGACTTAAGGTGGAGGATGCCATCGGCTTTGCACCCTGGATAGTTGATGACAACGCTATCAGGCAGAAAGCCCAGGCACAGTTACAGGCAGATATGGATATGCTGGCTAAAATTGGTTGCCACCGCATAGCCGCTCCGCCTGCGGGTGCCACAAAACTGCCTGCTATTAGCCTGGATACCATTGCCGAACGTTATAATGCCATCCTTAAAATGGGCAAGCAAAGCGGTGTTATCCCACAGCTGGAAATGTGGGGAGGTTCGGTAAACCTTAAACAGGTGAGTCAGGTGCTGTATGTGGCAGCAGCCTGCGGCGATGCTGATGCACGCATTTTGCTGGATGTATTCCATATTTATAAGGGGCAGTCGCCGGTTGAAAGTTTGGCTTTTGTAGGGAAGCCCGCGCTGGAGATCTTTCATGTGAATGATTACCCTGCCGGTATCAGTCCTGAGCAGATCTCGGAGCCAGATAGGATTTATGTGGGCGATGGTATTGCTCCAATAAAGCAACTCCTGCAATTGGCCAGGCATCCCGATAAACCCTTAGTCCTATCCTTTGAAGTATTTAACAAAAGCTATTACGGCCAGGATGCGCTTAAGGTAGCCAAAACAGCATTGAAAAAAATGAAGGCGGTGACTGCCTCAATTTGATAATACCGTGAATGAGGCGTTCCATCGGAACGCCTGGTACGCCCCGAACGGTGTGGAACGCTATTTGCTATGATAATCAGGACTTTAGGTTTTTTGTCAAAATAGGGGTGGAACACTATTTTTATTGATTATCAGCTATTTGCGTTTTTGTAAAAGCCCAGATGTCTTGTCCTGAAATAGGTTTACACATTAAGTAAACAAACATGGATGAGAAATTAGCAAAATTGATTCTTGAAGACCGTAATGTAGGCGATTTAAGTTATCGTACTTTAGCATCAAAGTATGGAATATCCCGCACTCAGATCCACCGGATGGTGATGTCAAAGCAAAAGAAGCAGAAAAAACCGGCAGTAATCAAAGCAGAGGTAGTGGAAGAGTTAGCGTTACCAGACGACATAAAGTTACTGAAGG
>NZ_JBFUKX010000041.1:0-60028 GCF_056400605.1 Mucilaginibacter sp. P5_A4
TCATTCATGACCCTGAAATTCGTGCATACGCAGAACGCTTACTCAAAAGAAAAGATTACTCGCTAGTGCTTAACAATGTAAAATTCAAGTTGATCCTTAGAATGTTCTCTTTAGTGAAAAGAGGTGAAACCTATGTGGAGAACTATAAAAGAGTCGCCTAAAAACAACTCTTTTAAATAAAATTTGGATATATCGTAGACCTATAATACGAGTGGTAAAATCCGTGGACTCTGAAGGGGGAATGACGTTACTAAAAGGGCTGTCATGCTGAGTGGTAAAATTTCGCGAAACTCTGAAGGGGGAATGACGTTTTAAAAAGTTTGTCATCCTGAACGCAGTGAAGGATCTATTTGTAGACTGTACAGGGCGAAGAGGCATGGCGAATAATAGATGCTTCACTACGTTCAGCATGACAAAAGGCTTTTTTTTGCAAACATGTCATGGGTAGCCTGTCGAAGCATAGCGGGCAAAGGCCCCTCCGCGCGAGTCTTCGACAGGCTCAGACTGACAGGCCTTTACACCTTGAAAGTCTAATACGTCATTGCGAGGAGGTACGACGAAGCAATCCCCAAAATACAGAGCGGATTTGCACAGCTACTCTGTAAATCGGGGATTGCTTCGTTCCTCGCAATGACGGGTAAGAGGTTCATGTGCTAATATATACTGACAATCAACAACTTACAATGTCATTATAAGATACGAAGCAATCCCTCCTACGAGGAATGGAAAATTCCCTACTCTTGAGTAATAACCTGTTTTTTGTCTTGCTACTTGATACTAACTACTTGATACTTTCGTAGGCTGCTGTACAAATCCCTTGCTTTTACTTTGCTGGCCCGTCAAACAATTCAGCCAGTTTAGTATTCAGCGTTTCGCTTCTCAGATTTTTGGCAATAATTTTTCCGTCCGGATCTACCAGGAAATTAGCAGGAATACTGCGTATCCCGTACTGTAGTGCTACAATATTATCCCAGCCCTTAAGATCCGACACCTGTGTCCAGGCCAGCTTATCATCTGCAATGGCCTTTACCCATGCGTCCTTTTTACCGGGATTATCAAGCGAAACGCCTAAAATGGCAAATCCTTTATCTTTATACTTGCCGTATGCGGCAACTACATTAGGATTTTCCTGGCGGCACGGACCGCACCAGCTTGCCCAAAAATCTATCAGTACATATTTGCCTTTAAAATCAGATAGCTTTACAGCCTTTCCTTCGGGAGTGGTTTGCGTAAAATCAATTGCAGGGTTGCCAATTTGGGTTTTGGCAGCCGAGGCTAACAATAAGGGAATGCACTTCCCTATCTCTGTGTTTTTTAATGAAGCCGTAAGATTATGATAGGCCTGCGCTGCAGCTTCGGTTGTTTCTGCATTGGCCGCGGCCTGTTTTAAGGTAAGAAGGCTGAGGTATGAGTCTGGATGGGTTTTGGCAAATTCCAGGCCCGCAACATTTAGCTCCTGCATATATTGTTTTTCCCGGGCAATCAATCCGTTAAAAACATGTTCATCCTTTTTTTGTGAATCGGTTAGCATGGCAAACTCCTTATCCAATGCAGTTAGTTTAGTTTCAGCAGGCTTACGCAACCCCTGCCATACTTTATTCTCATCATTTATCTTCGATCCCGTAACGGCTATATGCTTAAGCGAGTCGGCCGCGTTAAGATTTAATTTTCCTTGTTCTACATAAAATCGGAACATATCTACTATCTCGCCCTTGGCAGCCCTGTTCACCAACAGATTTTTATTAAGGCAGATTGTTGCCTGCGACGGTTGAGGAACTTTACCGGTAAAATGAAAACCACCACCCTGCACAATTGCCGAATCTGTTTTTGTTTGGCCGTCCACCTGGTAAAACAAGTAAACTTTATCATCGGCTTTTAACCCTTTTACGTTACCGTTTATATTAAAATTCTGTTGCGCCATTAACGAAAGAGGCAGCAAGCACCAAGCAATCAAACAAATTTTTTTCATGGTAGTTTCTTTTCAGTAAATATACTTTCTTCTGTTTTAAGATGAAAGAATAATTTTTTCGGAGCAGAATTAGTGCCCCATAATTGACTGTAGAAAGTTGCTTACCACCAGCCTCAATTTGTTTTGATACCTGATACTAACGACTTGATACTCATCTTTATACCTGCTGCGGCGCCTGGCTCATGTCCATATACGCAAACTCCCATAGGTGGCCGTCAAGGTCCTGGAAACCCCAGCCGTACATCCAGCCATGGTCTTGCTTGTCGTTTGGTGTGGTGGCACCCGCAGCAACGGCTTTGGCTATCATTTCGTTAACAGCTTCTCTGCTATCTAAGGAGATGCAGTTGATGGCCTCTGTTACCTGGGTGGCATCAGCAATTTCTTTTTTGGTAAAAGTTTTAAAGAAAGGCTCCGTTATCAGCATAAAGAAAATGGTATCGCTTATGACTAACGAGCCGGCTACTTCGTTGGTAAACTGCGGATTGAAGGTATAACCCAGGCTGGTAAAAAATTCGATTGATTTGTTAAGATCTTTAACAGGAAGGTTTACAAAAATTTGTGTTGCCATGATAGTTTGTTGTTAAATGTTACAATACAAATGTAAATCTATCCCCCCCAAACCCATACGGTGCAAATACGACAATTAAAGGGCGATTACTGACAGCCTTACCTACATCCCTATTTGCTTGCGCACTTTGGCCGGGAGCTTTTCGGCAATAAGTCGGTAAGATTGTTTGATGTAAAACTCCCAGTCGTGGACGCTCAAACAGCTGATATCAGCTATATGCACCCACTTATACCTGCCGATATAAGCCTGGGGCGAAAAGCAGTCCTTTTGCAGGGTTTCTTCAAAATCATCATCCGGTACTTTTACAGATGCGGTTGGCGGCACCGAATCGGGCCCGGTAAACAGGAAAGTTTTACCGCCTACATTGAAACATAAATGCTCGCCCAGTTTAATGTCTTCTGTAACGCCGGGCAGTTTATGGCAAATGGCTTGAATGGTTTCTATAGTCATAACTATCAGGTTGTATTTCGGGTTCCATTGACTACCTTTAATTCAATGTACGAATGATTAGGACATAAAACAAATCTTCTACTCGTAAACCGGGAGGTGCTGCTCATACCAGATAGCGTTTACGCGTGAGGCCAGAATACCAGAGCGCAGATTATAAACAGAAAAATACAAACTAAACAAAAGATAAATATGGCTACAGAAAATTTAAAGGATGGGGACGAATGCAAAGTTGTTGGAGGAACACATATTGGAAAATCTGGCAAAGTGAGCGATATAAACACGAGTAAAACAGGACATATTACCATTACCGTTGAACAAAAAAACGGTGTAAGATTCAAAACGTTGGGTAAGAATGTAGTTGTGGTAACTCAAGAAAATTCCTGAGATATGAGCCGCCTTCAACCCCATCAACATTTTGACAATCCCCCCACCCGCCATCCACCCCAAAATACCTATCTTTGCCCCTATTAATTGACGACCCATTATGCTTAAAGGATTTTTTAATGTCCCGGCTCCTGTAAACGAGCCGGTTTTAAACTATGGACCCAGAAGTTTAGAGCGTGTTGCCCTTAAGGCTGCTTTAGACGAAGCCCGCGCGCAGCAGTTAGATATACCCATGTACATTGGCAGCAAGGAAGTTCGCACCGGTACAAAGCTGGAAATTCGTCCGCCACATGATCATAAACATTTATTAGCCACCTTTAGCGAAGGTGATGCCAGCCACGTTACCGCCGCCATTGATGCAGCCCTTGCTGCCAAAGCCGATTGGGAAAACCTGCCCTGGGAGCAGCGTGCGGCCATCTTTTTAAAAGCCGCCGACCTGATAGCCGGTCCGTACCGTGCTGCTATAAACGCGGCTACCATGCTTGGCCAATCTAAAAATGCTTACCAGGCCGAGATCGATTCGGCTTGTGAGCTGATAGATTTTCTGCGTTTTAACGTGGAGTACATGACCGAGATCTACAAACAACAGCCACCCGTATCGGGCAAAGGCGTTTGGAACCGTTTGGAACAACGCCCGCTTGAAGGCTTTGTGTTTGCTTTAACACCATTCAACTTTACAGCTATTGCCGGTAATTTACCTGCATCGGCCGCCATGATGGGCAACGTGGTGGTTTGGAAACCGGCATATACGCAAATTTACGCTGCCAATGTAATCATGAAGATCTTTATAGAAGCCGGTGTACCGGCTGGCGTGATCAACCTGATCTACGTTGACGGCCCCGTTGCAGGAGACGTAATATTTAACCACCCCGATTTTGCAGGTATCCATTTTACCGGCTCAACCAAAGTGTTCCAGAACATCTGGCAAACAATAGGCACCAACATTCATAAATATAAAACCTACCCGCGCATTGTAGGCGAAACCGGTGGTAAAGATTTTGTACTTGCCCACCCAAGCGCCAATGCCGATGTTGTAAGTACCGCCCTTGTTCGCGGCGCGTTTGAGTACCAGGGGCAAAAATGTTCGGCTGCTTCCAGGGCCTACGTACCGGCCTCTTTATGGCCTGCGGTAAAAGCCAATATGCAGCGTGATATTACGTCGTTCAAGATCGGTCCGGTTGAGAATTTTGAGAATTTCATTAATGCAGTGATCACCGAAGTATCGTTTGATAAACTCGCTAAATACATTGATGATGCCAAGACTGATGAAGGTGTTGAAGTTGTTGCCGGTGGCAGCTATGATAAAAGCAAAGGCTGGTTTATTGAGCCAACTGTGTTAAAAGTGGAAGATCCCTACTATGTAACCATGTGCGAAGAGCTTTTTGGCCCCGTATTAACCATTTACGTGTACGAGGACGATCAATTTGATGCGGTGCTTGACATTGTAGACAAAACATCTATCTACGCGCTTACAGGCTCTATTATATCGCAGGACAGGTATGCTATTGCCAAAGCAACACAACATTTACGTAACGCAGCTGGAAACTTCTACATTAACGATAAGCCAACAGGAGCTGTTGTTGGTCAGCAGCCATTTGGCGGCGCCAGGGGATCGGGCACTAACGATAAAGCCGGTTCTATGATCAACCTGTTACGTTGGGTATCTCCCCGCACCATCAAAGAAACTTTTGATCCGCCTAAGGATTACAGGTACCCGTTTTTGGCGAAGGAAATATAGGATAGAGTCAAGAATCAAGAGACAAGACTTTTGAATAGATCAAAAAAAGCACAGGAAAATGTATTCCCTGTGCTTTTTTTAAGATTATTGCCAACTTTTCTCCGGTCTTGATTCTTGATTCTTGTCTCTTGATTCTCCTTCTATTTAAACTTAAACACATCGCCCAAATTGGCATTGTCGCTGGTGCTTACCTTCATATCCTTAATTTTGCCGGTGCTGATGCTGTAAACCCAACCATGTACAGCCAATTCCTGGCCTTGTTTCCAGGCATTTTGTACAATAGAGGTTTTGCACAGGTTGTAAACGTTTTCTATTACATTTAACTCTACCAGGCGGTTAGTGCGTTCCTGTTCGTTTTCAACCGCGTCAAGTTCATCGGCATGCAGGCGGTAAACATCTTTAATATGACGTAGCCAGTTGTCAATCAATCCGAATTGTTGGTTACTCATGGCTGCTATTACGCCCCCACAGCCGTAATGACCGGTTACAATAACATGTTTTACCTTTAATACATTTACAGCATAATCCAGTACCGATAACATATTCATATCCGAATGGATAACCATGTTGGCAATATTACGGTGCACAAAAATTTCACCTGGCGAGGTATTGGTGATTTGGTTGGCCGGTACGCGGCTATCGGCACAACCAATCCAAAGTACCGGTGGCGTTTGCCCGTTGGCAAGTTTTGCAAAATACTCAGGGTCTTCGGCTAAAGCATCGGCAATAAATTGCTTATTACCATCTAACAGGCTCTCGTAGGTGATATGGCTGGTATCGTGTATTAACTTTTTAGCGCACATAGTTTTTTTAGTTTATCAGTTAGGAAGATTTTTTATACTGGTTCGTTTTCGTCGTCCAAAACACACGGGTTATTTTGTGCAATGCAATGGGCGAAAGATCATAATACAATATTGTAAGCAAAATTAATGGTATGAAGTAAAAAATAGCAAACTCGTACAGGTTAAATAAAAATCCGCCTGCAATAGCTCCGATAAAATAAAAAGAAAGCACTGTAAGACGCACCATTATTTTATTACGAATAACAGCAGTTTTTTCAACGTTGGGGTGCAGCCACTCAGATACATCACCGCCCAGGTCGGTAAACAAACCTGTTAAATGGGTTGATTTGATGAGTCCGCCCGATATGGTTGATACCAGGCTATTTTGCAATCCCATCGAAAATATAATAACTCCTATAACTATTTCGCGTTCCAGGTCGGTCTCTTTATAAAAGTTATGACCATATACAGCGACAAATAGCAGTAATATAATTTCGATGATAATTGGTACCGAATGAGCCTTGTAACGGCTTTTGCGTTCCAGTGAACGTACTATAAAATTGGATAAAAACGCTCCGGCAAAAAACAGCAGCAGCCAGATAACGAAAACAGTGACCTCCCTCAAATTCTGCTCAACAATATGTTTGGCCAGGTTGGCCACATGCCCGGTGATATTTGAGGTAAAAGCCAAAAACGCAACCATCCCTGCAACATTGGTAACGCCCGATACAAATGCTGTTGACGATGCAAGCAATAGGTTTTGTTTTAAAGTGCGATCTTCTTTTGATTGCCTTAGCATGGTAAACGCTGTTTATTAAAAACGCCTAAAAATAGGATAAAAATTTAGTGGATTGTGCAATCGGCAAGTAAAAGACTTAATTTTTAAAAACTGCTATGTAAACCCGGTTGACAATCTTCAGTCGTCCCGAATTTTATTTTGCCCACATATGACAAGCCGCAACAGGCAAGGTGAATACCCGGTTATGTGAAATGCTGAAACAAGTTCAGCAATAACTTCATTTTAAACTAAAAACCCCGGCCATTTTTATGAACCGGGGTTAATCAAACATAATAAACCTATCTGTGTCAATCAAACACAGAAAAGCTATCTCCATAAATATTAATGCGAAGCCACGGCCTCAAGGCTATCCAGTTCATACACATAACCTAAATTATGCGGGTTGCTGCTACTTACTTTAATATCCTTCACCAGGCCGGTACCCAGGTCGATAACCCAGCCGTGCACTTCAAGATCGTGGCGTTCCATCCAGGCGTTTTGAATGATGGATGTTTTACATAAATTGTATACCTGTTCGCTCACATTAAGCTCAACAAGGCGGTTTAGCTTTTGAACTTCATCGGTAATGCGATCAAGCTCATGACTGTGCAGGCGGTACACATCTTTAATATGACGCAGCCAGTTGTCAATCAATCCAAACTGTTTATTACTCATCGCAGCAGCCACTCCGCCACAACCATAATGCCCTGCCACTATCACGTGTTTTACCTTAAGCACATTAACTGCATAATCCAGCACACTCAGCATGTTCATATCCGAGTGTACACATACGTTGGCAATGTTGCGATGCACAAACACTTCGCCCGCTTTGGTGCCGGTAACCTCGTTTGCTGGTACACGACTGTCTGAGCAGCCTATCCACAACACTTGCGGATTTTGGCCTTTTGCCAGGTTTTTAAAAAAATCGCCGTCTTCTTTTAGCTTCCGTTCTACCCACTCGGCGTTACCGCGGATCAACGCTTTATAACTATCTTTTTGGGCCAGTGTTATGTTATTGGTATCAATTACCGGTTTGTCGTTCTTTTTATCTTCTATAAGTGCCATGATTTTTCTTAGTTAGGGTTATACATTAATTCTTTTAAAGGAGGTATATCGTACTTCTCCTTTACATCAAGTAATTGCACAACTATGCCTTTTGTATAGGCGTTATGCTTGTAATTGTGGATGATCTCCAACACATCCGGATCTATGTAACGCGAATTTGATGCATCAATGACCACATCGGTACCACTTGGCAAGCTTGTTAAAGTGATTTGTATCGCCGCTTTATTTAAAAAGGAAACCTCTTCGGCAAGTTTGATGATGATTACATTTTTATTGCCATTTTTGATGATCTGGTAAAAATAAGGGTTGCGCAAATTGGTGCGCAGGATATAAAAGATCCCAACCAGCATACCAATGCCAACTCCAATCAACAAATCCGTCAAAACAACAGCCACTATAGTTACCACAAAAGGAATAAACTGGTTTAAACCTAAATGCCACATGTGCTTAAACAGCGATATGCGGGCCAGTTTATAACCTGTCATGAGCAGGATGGCTGCCAAACATGATAGCGGTATAAGGTTGATAAGCGTAGGGATAAACAATAGTGATACCATCAGCAACGAACCATGAATCACTGCACTTGTTTTGGTACGGGCACCGGCATTTACATTTGCCGATGAACGCACTATAACAGCTGTCATGGGCAGACCACCTAAAAGTCCGCTGGTGATATTCCCGATCCCCTGTGCTACCAGCTCACGATTTGTTGGCGAAATTCGCTTAATCGGGTCAATTTTATCAACCGCCTCCAAACTCAATAGTGTTTCCAGGCTGGCTACAACGGCTATGGTAAAGGCTGTTATCCATACCTGTTTGTTACCTATCGCATGAAAATCAGCTGTTTTAAATAAAGCAAAAAATTCACTACTGCTATTTACTATTGGTATCCGCACAAACTGTTTATCAAGCAAGGCAAAACCGGTACCCGCAAAAGCCATACTCAAACCAATACCTGCTAACACCACTAATAAAGGTGCGGGTACCATGGCCAGTTTTTTAAATCTTGGCCAATAGATCATCAGCGCTAATGAAACCAAACTGATTATCACAGCTCCGTAGTTGATCTTAGCTACTGCACCCAGTATGCTCGAAAATGTATTGTGCTCATCTGCCTGGCTAAAGCTTTCATCGCCCTCAAAACTGGCATCGTAACCTACTGCATGCGGAAATTGCTTCATGATAAGGATGATACCTATAGCGGCCAGCATCCCCTCAATTACTGCCGAAGGGAAATAGTTGGCTATAACTCCTGCTTTTAAAATGCCAAGCAGCATCTGGAACGCCCCGGCCAGCACAAGGGCCAGCAAAAACGTTTCGTAGGAACCAAGGCTGGTTATGGCATTTAATACAATAACCGTTAAACCAGCCGCCGGACCAGCCACGCTCAATTGCGAACCACTTAATGAGCCAACAACTATACCACCAATAATACCTGTTAGTACACCCGCAAACAGCGGCGCACCCGAGGCTAGTGCTATACCCAGACATAATGGTAAGGCTACTAAAAATACTACAAGGCTTGCCGGAAGATCTCTTTTTAAGTTTTTGGGCAAAAAATATTTTTTCAGGTTAAGACTGCCCATGGCAAACCCACCTTGCTTAATTGACATAAGAATTGTGTTTGAATGAAAATTTAAATGAATTGTAAAGCGTTACACTCCGGATAAGTAATTATCCGGGTAATTCATCTAAACGTTGGGAGGCGGGGTGGGTACTATCGGGTGGTAAACCTGTTTGTACAGAGAATGCTCCTGGTTGTGGAGTACTTTATCTTCTACTATAAATGTGATAAAGGCTACACTATGTAAATCGTATGCGTCAAAAACCTTTTTCTCCTTAAAAGTATCCTTATCAGGCGAATCTTTTTCAGCTTTTGACTCCTGCTCCAATTGCAGGATAACCGAGCTTACGGCTTTGCTGTCAAGGTAAAAAAATACGGGAGCAAGCGATATGGCCATCTTTAATACAAAGACACTCATAAACATTGCAACTACCAGTATTTTAAATTTCCTGATCTTCATTATTACAAAGATAGACAAAAATCGATCTTTAAAGCATGTTATAGCAGTTTTACCCACATCTTACAATTAAATTACTATTTTTAAGGTGTTACAAACAACCTGAATTGTGGATAAAAAGCTAAAAGTATTAAGACAAAAACGCCAAAAGGCATTTGAAGGCGGAGGAACATTACGCATTGAAAGTCAGCATAAAAAAGGGAAACTAACCGCCCGTGAACGTTTGCATTTTTTAATGGATGACGGCTCGTTCCAGGAGATCGGAATGCTGGTGACCCACCGCTCAACCGACTTTGGAATGGAGAAAGAAAAATATCCCGGCGATGGCGTTGTAACCGGTTATGGCACCATAAATGGCAGGTTGGTTTATGTATTTTCCCAGGATTTTACTGTTTTCGGCGGGTCGCTTTCTGAAACCCATGCCGAAAAGATATGCAAGATCATGGACCTGGCTATCAAAAATGGCGCTCCGGTTGTAGGCCTAAATGATTCTGGAGGTGCACGTATCCAGGAAGGTGTCGTTTCATTAGGCGGCTATGCCGATATATTTTACCGCAATACCATGGCCTCGGGTGTTGTGCCACAGATTTCGGCCATTATGGGGCCCTGCGCAGGCGGGGCTGTGTACTCTCCCGCCATTACCGATTTTATTTTAATGGTAGAGAGTACTTCCTATATGTTTGTAACCGGGCCAAATGTGGTAAAAACGGTTACGCACGAGGTGGTAACTTCCGAAGAGCTTGGCGGCGCCACAACCCACGCCACCAAATCGGGGGTTACACATTTTGCCTGTACCAATGAAATAGAAGCCATCCAAAACATCAAAAAGCTGCTTAGCTATATGCCGCAGAATTGTGAGGACCGGGCCCCTGCCTTACCCTACGAAACCGGCAATGAACTTCGCCCCGAACTGAACACGCTTTTGCCCGGGATTGCATCAATTCCTTATGATATCCGTGAAATTATTGATCATGTGATAGATACCGGATCATTTTTAGAGATCCATAAGGATTTTGCCGAGAATATTGTTGTTGGTTTTGCCCGCCTTGCAGGCCGTAGTATTGGCATTGTAGCTAATCAGCCGGCATTTTTGGCCGGCGTTTTGGATATTAACAGTTCAACCAAAGCGGCACGCTTTGTGCGTTTTTGCGATAGCTTCAATATACCGTTGCTGGTGTTTGAGGATGTACCCGGTTTTTTACCCGGTACCGACCAGGAATGGAACGCAATTATCACCAACGGAGCTAAATTACTATACGCCTTTTGCGAGGCTACCGTTCCGCGCATAACAGTAATTACCCGTAAGGCCTATGGCGGGGCTTATGATGTAATGAACTCCAAACACATTGGTGCCGATATGAACTATGCCTGGCCATCGGCCGAGATTGCCGTAATGGGTGCCAAAGGCGCAGCCGAGATCATTTTTAAACGGGAGATCAGCACGGCCGAAGATAAGGAGGCCAGCTGGAAAGAAAAGGAGCAACTCTACTCCGATACCTTTGCCAATCCATACCGCGCAGCCGAACGTGGTTTCATAGATGAAGTAATTGAACCTGCAGAAACCCGCATTAAACTCATCCATGCATTTAAAATGCTGGAGAATAAAATAGTAAATAACCCAAGGAAAAAGCACGGGAATATTCCGTTGTGATTTCGGATATCGGATTTGAGATTTCGGAATTACTTATTTTTGAACTGCTCATTTAACTAAGATCAAAGGTTTCCAAATACTAAATCCGAAATGCAAAATGACCAAATCCGAAATTGAACATCCGAAATCCGAAATATCGATCGAACAGATCCGTCCCGAGCTTACCTGGCGATTACGGCAACGGATATTGTACCCTGCCCAAAGGTTGTATGAGATGGAAATGGATGAAGATAACGAAGGCCTGCATTTTGCAGCGTTTAAAAATAACGCCATTGTTGGCGTGGTATCCCTGTTTCAAAAGGGTGATGATTTCCAGTTCCGTAAATTTGCTGTTGATGAATCGGTACAGGGTATGGGCATTGGAGGGCAGTTGCTAAATCACATAACAGGTTTTGCAGTTACAAACGGAGGCAAACGTTTATGGTGTAATGCCCGCTTATCCGCCATGGGGTTTTACTTAAAAGCCAACTTTAACCAAACGGGCCGGCTATTTTCCAAAAATGGTTTTGATTACGAGATATTGGAGAAGATAATTTAGCTGTGCAGGTATCAGATGTGCAAATGCCTTTTTGCCTGAACCTGAATTTTAAGAATTTAGGAATGGGCAGAATTATGAACGGCATTCTATTAATTCGGTAAATTCAGACGTCATCTGCAGATCTGAAATTTGCACATCTGCACATCAAAATTACTCTTTCATTAAATCAACAATAAGCGCCTTTGCGTATTCATTCTGATTTTTCTCGTTCGATAGTTTGGCGGTTTTAAGCGCTTCGTCAATATCGCCCTGCGCTTCGTAAACAACCGCCAGGTTATAAGCCGCTTTACTGGCCAGCTTTACATCAACGCCATCAATCAAAGGGTTAAGGATCTTAAAAGCCAAATCAAACTTTCCGGCTTTTATCTGCGCCACACTTGATTCAAGCGGACCGCTATCGGCATAAAGCGGTCTGTCATTTGATATTGAAAAAGGGAGATAATCTTTAAGGGCATCCAAAGTAGCTTCCCGTGCAGCCGCATTTATAGCCGGGATACTACCATGTATAGTAGGGTGAAAAAACAGCGAGGCAAACCCACCGGGATAACCTTCATTGTTTTGCGGAACATCGGCCATACCACTCAGTTTTTTAAAGTATAAGCCATTACTTTCATACAATGTAAAACCGGTTTTAACCTTGGTAGTATAATAAACAACCTGGTTACCATCATATATCGAGTTATCTACATAAATACCCGTGTTAAAATTATCCAGCGTTAAAACATAATGCGCTTTATATTTAGCGGCCAGCATTTTTACCGAATCGGTGCTTACCATTAAATTTAAAGAATCAGCCAGCTTTATGGTGTTCACCCCCTTTAAATACTTCAGCTGATCTGCAGCGGTAGCAATGGCCGTATAGGCACCCGCTTTAAACGCCGCCTTTTTCCTATTGTCCCTTACCTTTATAGAATCGGGCTTAAAACGATTAATTATTACAATGGTGGTGGTATCATGCCTAAAGCCCAGCTTAGGGCCATAATTAACAGGCACTGTAACATACTGCGGCACGCTGCATGATACTAAAAGGACACTTATCAGTATAAAAAATGGGGCAAATCGTTTCACGATATGGTATGAATTAGGTAATAAAGATCAAAATTATTGTAAATAACCCGGATTTGCAGATTACTGTAAAACTTACAGTTAATGACAAATAATTAATCAAATGGTTTAATTCGCCAAATAATTAAAAAAACATCAATTCAGGACATTCAAGTATTAAATTTATAATAAAAACATGTATTTATTTCCATTATGGCAAGTTATTTTGTGCATTATCAGCCACTTTATTATATTTGCTTATTGCTCAATGTAAGGTTACTAAAAAAACATGGCTAAAAAAAAATCTGATTCCGCTCCACATATTTCAATAGTAAACGAAACTTCACTGTCTTTTTTCGAGAAATATATTAACAACCCCTCACCTACCGGCTTTGAATGGAAAGGCCAGGAATTATGGCTCGAATATTTAAAGCCCTATATCGACGATCATTATGTAGATAATTATGGTACTGCAGTTGGTATCATTAACCCAAAAGCCGATTACAAGGTAGTGATTGAGGCACATGCCGATGAAATATCGTGGTTTGTAAATTACATTACCAGCGATGGTTTAATCTACGTGATTCGCAATGGCGGTTCGGACCACCAGATAGCCCCGTCAAAAAGGGTAAACATTCATACTGACAATGGTATTGTAAAAGCGGTGTTTGGCTGGCCTGCTATCCACACCCGTTTGGGCGGCGAAAAAGAGGAAGCCCCAACGCTGAAAAATATTTTTTTAGATTGCGGTTGTACCTCTAAAGATGAGGTGGAAAAATTAGGCATCCATGTTGGATGTGTTATTACCTATGAGGATGAATTCATGATCCTTAATGATCGTTATTATGTGGGCCGGGCACTGGATAACCGTGCCGGTGGCTTTATGATTGCCGAAGTTGCCCGTTTACTTAAAGAGAACAATATAAAATTACCATTTGGCTTGTATATCGTAAACGCTGTACAGGAAGAGATTGGCTTACGTGGCGCCGAAATGATAGCCCACAAAATTAAACCGAATGTAGCCATCGTAACCGATGTTACGCATGATACCCAAACTCCAATGATCAATAAGATAACCCAGGGCGACCTGGCTTGCGGTCGTGGCCCGGTAGTATCATACGCTCCGGCGGTACAAAACAACCTGAATAAGCTGCTTATCGAAACAGCACAAAAAGCGGGGGTCCCTTTTCAGCGCCAGGCTTCATCACGGTCTACAGGTACCGATACCGATGCATTTGCCTACTCAAATGATGGTGTACCATCGGCGTTAATATCCTTACCACTCCGTTATATGCATACTACTGTCGAGATGATCCATAAAGAAGATGTTGACAATGTTATCCGTTTGATATACGAAGTTTTGTTAAATATTAAGGCGGGGCAGGATTTCAGATACATCAAATAACATAACCATCAAAACAATTTCAACCCTAAGCCATTCCCTTATACACCATTAATAGATATTAGTAAATAAATGCCCCACATACACACTCTATGAAACCCACACTACTTATTTTGGCCGCAGGTATGGCCAGCCGCTACGGCAGCATGAAACAGGTTGACGGCTTTGGCCCCAACGGAGAAACAATTATCGATTATTCGATATACGACGCCATTAAGGCAGGTTTTGGCAAAGTTGGCTTTATCATCCGCGAGGAATTTGCGGACAATTTTAAAGCGATATTTGAACCCAAACTGAAAGGCCGTATTGAAACAGACTACATTTTTCAAAGTTTTGATCTGAAACCTTTCGGGATCGATAAAATCATTGAACGTGCAAAACCATGGGGCACTGCCCACGCGGTACTTGCTGCCCGCAACCAGGTAAGCGAACCTTTTTGCGTGATTAATGCCGATGATTTTTATGGTTACGATTCGTTTGAAAAAATGGCCAAATTTTTAACCACTGAAGTTGCTGATGATACCTACTCACTGATAGGTTACCAGATAGACAGGACCCTTTCTGACTATGGATCTGTATCCCGCGGCGTTTGTAAAGTTGATGATAAAGGTAACATGGTCGAGATCAACGAGCGTACCGAAGTTTACTTTAAAGAAGATGGCAGCGTTGCCTATAAAGATGCCACCGGCGAGCATGCACTGAGCAATGATACCCGTGTATCTATGAACTTTTGGGGCTTTACTCCTGCTGTTTTTGGTCAAAGCGAAGAAATGTTCAGGGAATTTGTTGCCGCGAATGAAGAAAATCCAAAATCGGAGTTCTTTATTCCTTTAGTTGCAGATGAACTGATAAAAACAGGTACGGCGTCGTTTAAAGTTATCCCTACCGGATCAAAATGGTTTGGAGTAACTTATAAAGAAGATAAGCCGATTGTGCAAAAGAGTATATCAGAACTGGTAGCCAATGGTACCTATCCCGAAAAACTTTGGGATTAAAATTGATAAAAGTATAAAACCAAAAATCCCGCTTATTATGGCGGGATTTTTGGTTTTATAGCTATTGCTGAACTTAGTCAACAAAAAAGAAGGTTTTCTTTTGATCCTCATCATATATGTGGATGTTTTTTGTAACTACAGTATTGTTTGAGGCTACTTCAATGGTGTAATCGCCATTTTCAAGGTCGGTTAAAACATAACCTTTTGAAGCCACAGCTTTATTTGGCAAAAAGTCTTTTATTAATAGATGGCTGTCATTATCGTACACTTTTACTACTGATTTGCCGGCGTCAGCCTTCACCACATTTACTGCAACACCACGGCCTTGCTTCATCACGGATAATGTTATAACGGGTTTTGATCCTTCGGTAAGTGTTTTAGCTGTTGCAGTTGTTGCACCAAAAATGCCTGCGCTTAATAACAAAAATAATGCTGATAATTTGATTGAATTTTTCATGATCTTTTCGATTTTAAATATTGTTTTTGAATTTTGTTTTCTGTTTCAATATTCAAATCAACAACATCTTTCAGCATCAAAAAAATGCAATAGACGGCGGTTATATAATTATAGACCAAGAACTTATTTCAATCGGCAAACCTGCATATAAACACTAATAATCAACCAATTACGCTTTCATAGCGTAATATCCGGCTTTCATCGGCGTGTTTTTGACTTTCGTCGGTAATAAATGACGATCTCCCCTAATCCATCCCGATCGGCGATCCGTCGGGCATATTCAAGACTGTCGCCGGCTGAAACTTATCAGGATTTCGCTCGAACTGGCTGATCTGCGACAAACCGAACAATAAATTGGCTTTACGACTATCATTTGCTGTATTCAAATTCGTTTGCATCCATTTTTTTAACTCATCAATCTGCAACAGGGCAATACTGCGTACACTTTCTGATGCTTTGGTATTAGCAGCCAGGGTGAGGATCTGTTTTAGCGTTAAGTTATTCACCAATCGCTGTAGTTCGCCTTTATAACCGGTTGGCTGCGGGGCTTTCCAGGTTTGGGCCACCAGTTTATTCAATACAGACAACAAACCCGGCTGTGTATTATCGCGCGATTGATATTCAATCAGCCTTGCCGCCCGCTCTGGTTGCAGCATAAACGATAGCGTTGCGCCCGCTGCCGATTCTGCAGCCGCCATCGGATCAAAAGTTAAGCCCGTATGCGATTTAAAGGTTTCCCTTGTACGTGGATAACCAATAGGCCGTGGGGGTATTTTTTCTATTAGCTTTTCGGGCAGGGCAAGGGCATCAGGACTTATGGTGCCCATCAGCGCGGCAAAAGCTTTCCATTGCTCTGATGGCGGCACAAATTTAGTAGTGATCTGTCCATCTTTCTTTAAAGCGAAGGTATAATACAAACCGCCCAGCATTTTTGAAGCGGCCTCAGCCTGGAAACGGTGGATCAAATACATTGGCACCAATACTTCTTCCAGTGTAGCCATAGGCGCATCCTGGCGAATTGCCTTTTCAGAAAAATTATCCAATACGTGTTTACGCAGCACCATTATTCTATTCAACTCATCAGCGGCATTGGTACCGCTATCCCATAAGTGTGCCTGCGGATGTGCACTGCCTGCGGGGCGGGCATCATCATCAGATATAAATAAAAAGCCTTTTTTAATGGTTTCGGTGATGATGCCTTTTAAGGCTTCGTCCTCGTTTGTTCCGGCCGCAAAATCCTGGTAGCCGTAAAGGATGGCTCGTTTGTCGTATTCGCCTATCTCTTTACCGTATGCCTTGCTCAGGTCGATAGTGCCATCGGTATTTAAACTAACCACCGGCGGCGGGTAATCCATTACAGATGCCCGGCCATTAACACTTGCTGTAAAATTATGCTGCAAGCCTAATGTATGCCCAACTTCATGTGCTGCAAGCTGCCTTAAACGCGCGAGAGCAAGCTGCGACATTTTGTCACTTACCGGTTTGCCGTCCTCATAAGGCTGTACCAATCCCTCGGCAATTAAAAAATCCTGCCTATCGCGCAGCGAACCGAGCGAAACCTGGCCTTTAATGATCTCGCCGGTACGCGGGTCAGTAATTCCGCTGCCGTATGACCATCCCCGGGTAGAGCGGTGGATCCACTGAATAATATTATACCTGATATCCATCGGATCGGCATCTTCGGGCAACAACTTTACCTGGAAAGCATTTTTATAGCCTGCTGCCTCAAAAGCCTGGTTCCACCAGCCGGCACCTTCCATCAAGGCGCTACGGACAGGCTCGGGAGCGCCGCGGTCAACATAATAAACAATAGGCTTCACCGGTTCGCTCATGGCAGCCGCAGGTTCCTTTTTCACGAGCCGGTGACGACTTAATAGCCTTTTCATAATTGGCTGATCTATAGGTGTAGCGTAATCCATGTACTCTACGTCATAGTACCCGGAGCGGGGATCGAATTTGCGCAGCTTATAGTTGCCATCGGGCAGCTTTATTAAAGACTGGTGCATCCGCACCGTAACCGAATTTGGGTCGGGCGTTACAGAGCTTATCTCGGTCCCCTTTGCCTTGCCGGTAAGGGTTATGGTAGCCTCAAACTCCGAATTATCGGGAAAGCTTTTGGTATTGGGCAGGTATACTGCCGAGCGGCTTTCATCAAAGCCGAAGCTTCCCTGGTTATTATCGTTCAGCCTATCGGCAATTTTATGGTTATCGCGCAGCAAAAAGGGAGTAAAGTCTATCAGTACCCTATTCCCGTCCTGTGCTACAGCTGTAAATCCCCAGATGGCTGACTGTGCGAAGGCTTCGGCAACAGATTTACGTTCATCGGCATTATCACTAATAGCGCGGTAGCTGTAATTGGGTTGCATCAATAATACCTTAGGACCGCTTTTCACAAATTTTACAATCCGGCTATCACCAATCTGGCCGCGATCCAAACCCAGGTCATTTGAACCTACGCCTGCAGGTAAAGAGTTTACATAAAGAAATTCCTGGTCTAACTTATCTATCTCCAAAAAAATCTTCCCGGTTTTTTCGTCCCAATAAAAGTTAAAGTACCCGGTGTATTTGGTAAAGCCCTTAATTTTGGCTTCTATTTCGTCTGCCTTTTGGGCTTTAACATAAAAAAAGGAAAAAGAAAGGAGAAATAATAGGAAGTAAACTTTTTTCATAGGTGCCAACTTATTGTTAAGCCCTAAAATAGGCATAAAAACAGAAAGGAGGTAAAAATTACCCCCTCTCTGTCATTTTATAACATCAGCATTAATTATTTCATCCCTTTTTGGATGGCTTCAATTTCGGCTAAATGACTTTTTATAACAGGTAAGGTTTTTTCTGCAAATGCTTTAAGGTCGGCATCTTTGCAATTTTTAGCGGCATCTTCAAACATCGATTTTACTTTTTTATGGCCATCTACCATAGCATCTACATAAGCTTTATCGAAGTCGGCACCTGTCTTTGCAGCAAGATCCGCTTTCTTTTTTTGGTGATCGGCATCAGGTTCAGTTGGTAAAGTAATGTTTTTTTGCTTAGCAATAGCAATAAGCTCATCGTTTGCTTTGGTATGGTCGGTAACCATCATGGCCCCAAACGCCTTTACCTTAGCATTCATAGCTTTTTCGCCGGCCAGTTGTCCCAAAGCCACTTCGGCCAGGCCGCCGTTTGCTGCATCTGTAGCAAATTTTGCATCTTTTTCGTCAACGGCTATACCATGTGCACCGGTAATGCCTGCTGTGTCGGTTGCTGCCATTGTTGATGAATCTTTAACTGCATTTGTACTGTCGGCAGCATCTTTACTGTCTTTGGCACCGCCGCATGATTGGAACGACATGGCGGCAATTGCCAACATCGCTATTAAACTTAACTTTTTCATAGTAGTGATTTATATTGTTTTTATAGGCAACAACTTTCACTGAGATAAGTTTTATTTTCTTAATTGTAAAATATATTAATTTAGTATTGGAACATTTCGTTCCTCCCCATAACGATGGGTTTGAAACCCATCATTATGATAACACGTCGTTACCCTACCATCCTCTTCACAACCTCATCAGCTGTTAATTTTTCCTGCACACCGCTGGCCATGTCTTTAAAGGTTAACAGGCCGCTTTGCATTTCATCGCCCCCGATTACTACCGTATAGGGGATGTTTTTGTTATTGGCATAATCCAGTTGCTTTTTAATTTTGGCACCTGCCGGATAAAGCTCCGTGTTAATGTTTTGCCTGCGGAGCTGTTGCAATAAAGGCAGTGCATAAGTTTCGCCTTCCTTATCGAAGTTACAGATGAGTACCTGGGTGCTTTGGTTTGCCGCGGTTGGGAAAAGGTTTAATTCTTCGAGCACATCGTATATCCTGTCGGCACCAAAGGAGATACCTACCCCTGTAAGACCTTTTAAACCAAACATACCGGTAAGATCATCATAACGGCCGCCGCCGCCGATACTGCCCATGGCTGCCTCGTTGGTTTTAACCTCAAAAATGGCGCCTGTGTAATAGTTTAAGCCGCGGGCAAGGGTGATATCCAGTTCGAGCTTTGCGGTTTGCAGCGGGCAGCTTTCGATGTATTTGAAAACGGTTTCTATCTCTTCGCAACCTTTCAGGCCGGTTTCTGATGAGGCCAGGGCTTCGCGCAGCCTTTGCAGCTTTTCGGTGTTGGAGCCCTCCAGTAAAATAACCGGTTTTATTTTTTCTATGTCGGCTTCAGTAAAGCCACGCTCTAATAGTTCTTTTATAACACCATCCAGGCCGATCTTATCCAGCTTGTCAATAGCAACCGTAAGATCAATAATGTTATCGGCCTTATCAATGATCTGGGCTATGCCCGACAGGATTTTGCGGTTATTGATCTTGATGGTAAAATCCTTCAGGCCCAATTTGCCCAAAGCCTCATCATAGATCAGTGCAAACTCGGCTTCGTTCAGCAATGAGTCGGAGCCAACTACATCGGCATCGCATTGGTAAAACTCCCTGTAACGGCCACGCTGCGGTCTGTCGGCACGCCAAACCGGTTGCACCTGGAAACGCTTGAACGGGAACGTGATCTCGTTCTGGTGCATCACAACGTAACGGGCAAAAGGAACAGTAAGATCGTAACGCAGGGCTTTTTCGGAGATATCCGAAGTTATGGCGTTTGAGTTAAGTGTAGCCAGTTTTTCAGGGCTTGCCTTGGCCAAATAATCGCCACTGTTCAGCACTTTAAATATCAGCTTATCCCCCTCATCACCATATTTACCAGTCAGGGTTGATAGGTTTTCCATGGTAGGAGTTTCTATCTGCTGGTAGCCGTATTTACGGAAAACACTTTTAATAGTATCGAAAATATAGTTACGTTTCACCATTTCTACAGGTGAAAAATCGCGGGTTCCTTTAGGTACGGATGGTTTGATGGATGCCATGCGGCAAATGTACAAAAAAGCTTAGCCCCTCCCAACCCTCCCCTCACTGCCATAAGTTGAGAGAAATATTAAAGTTTTAATTTMGCGCAAAAACGCAAAGAAAAAAAAGCAAGTCACTTTGCACCTCTGGGTCTTTGCGCGAAAAACCTCTTTAACTTAATAACCTTGAACCCTCCCCGGAGGAGAAGACTTCAAAAACGTTTTAAAAACTCTCACATGAGAAACGGAATTTAGAGATGCTTCATTATGACACTCTTTTTACCTTATACAGTTCCTACCAACCTCCAATTAATATATTTTTGAAAACCATGAATATTATCACTCAAACGCCCCGCCTGCTGATACGTGAATTTATTGCTGCCGACGAACAACTTTCGCTTTTGATGGATGAGGATGAACGCCTTACCCAATATGTAAAAAAGCGTACCCCGGCAGAAAGCAAGCAGGTTTTTAAGGATACGCTTAGGGATTATAAAAACAAAACGGGCCTGGGTCGCTGGGGAATATTTAATGCGACCGATGATGATTTCATAGGTGTATGCATGCTGAGACCCAGCGAATCTGACAGCAATAGTATTGAATTGGGTTACCGGTTGCACCTCAAATACTGGGGCCAGGGCATCGCCACCGAACTTACTATAGCTTTGGTTAATTATGGTTTAAATAAAGTTGGCCTGGTAGAGATCTGCGCAGTAACGCACCCGCATAACCTTGCATCACAAAAGGTTTTAACTAAAGCCGGGTTTGAGCGCCGCGGTGAAGCTTTTTGGTATGGAGAGGATCTGCCGTTTTTTAGGGTGAGTAAGCAGGCCCACCCAACCCTCCCCGGCAGGGAGGGCTTTTAGAGCCATATTTTGAAGTCTCCCCTTCCGGGGGAGATTATTCACAATTTAATTGAAGAAGATTGTGTTCATGATGGCTACGCCATTTAGAGGGGGCTTGTCAACGCCCTGATAATATCCTTACAGCCGCCTTCAATCAGTGTAAAAACAGGCTCAAACTGGGTATCATCATGGTACGGATCGGGTACTATTTTATCGCCCAATAACAGCTTTACTTTTTGGGCCTGTTCATCATTACCAGCCATATCGAGGATGTCGCCCAGGTTGTATTTATCCATCACAAATATGTGATCGAACTCTTCAAAATCACCTTGCCTGAATAATCTGCAAACCTGGTTGCTGATATCGATACCATGATTACGCGCAGTGCGGGTCGACCGCCTGTCGGGGCCCTCTCCTACATGCCAGTTACCGGTCCCTGCCGAATCAATTTTCCATCCAAGGCCCTGTTCTTCGCTCAGGTGCTGCATAATCCCCTCGGCCAGCGGCGAACGGCAGATATTGCCGAGGCAAACCATTAGTATTTTCATTCTCTTTAAGGTAAAGGGTGAAAGGTAAAAGGCGAAAGGTTTTTTGATCAGGGTTGCCTAACCTTTTGCCTTTAACCTTTTACCTTTCGCCTCCAAAATTCAACCAAATATCTGATTCAACACTCCTGCCAAACGTACGCCTGCTTTAAGCAATTGCTGGTTAAGGGTGCCTATGTGGCTAAAATTGTATTTGTAGTTCAGGTTATCGCCTGGTTTAATGTCGGCATAAAATTTTTCGGCCAGCTGGTTGCTTTCAAAAAGCCATTTGCTGATCGGGTCTTTTTGCAGGGCCGCACGTTGCGCAGCCGTGGTGTGGTTTATCCATGCAGCGTATTCGGTATAGCTTAATTGCTGATTATCTATCAGCTGGCTATCCCAAACCGAATGCAGGTTGCTATCCTTGCCAAACCACTGTACTTTAAAATCGTTGCCGCCCTTATCGCTGGTATGACCGGTATGAAAAGGCTGATGAACATCCTCCACAATATGTATCAGCATGCGCAGGTAAAGCAATTTGTTGGTTTTGGTGGTAGTTTTTTTCTTCAGTTCGGCAATCAAAAAATTCATTTTGGTGTAAGCGTCTGTAGCCGTGTCTGCTTTTAAATAGGTTTGCAGTTCGGGGTAGGTATAAGCCTTATCCATGTCGATAAAATGCCAGTTGTACAGGTAGCCGTAAGCCGGATCTGACTTAATAAAATCGGCCCAGTTGCTGGTAATAGCGATTGATTCGTTACCTAAAATGGCCTGGATAGCCTTGCGTGCTTTTGGGGTTAAATAGCTATCTGCTATCTGCCCGCAAATACGGTGACCATTGGTTCCCCATGCCATGCCTTGCAATGGGATGTAGCATACAGCTACAAAAAGGATGATCTTTTTGAAAAAGTTAGTGCTCATCTTCATAGTGGTTTTGGGATGCAACTTGTTCTTTTAATTAAACGCGCGTTAATGGGTATTACGTTGGATGTACTTGTAAATTCAATTAAAGAATCCGCCTTTTGCTTAACCTTATAAAACTCCTCGTAATCACCATAGCGGAAACAGCTTTTCTCGTCTTTATAACTGCCATCAGCATTGCAAAACTGGCCTTTAAGGTGCAGCGTATCCTGCTTTTGCACATAGGTACCACGGATGTACTCGGTCCAATGGCCGCTGTTCATACAGGTATCGGCCCCATAATTTACTTTGCTTACGGTGCTTATCTTCATCAAAAAAGAATCGCAGCTGAATTTCAGATCGTACAGCGAATAAGTAACCAGTCCTTTTTGCGCCGGTACAGTATCCTGCCGCCACTCGCCCTGCAAGTATTTAACACCCGGTTTTTGAACGTTGGGATTCATGGAGCAGGAGTTGAGGTAAAAGCCGAGAGGTAAAAGGTAAAAGGCTCTTTTAAAGCGAAAGGTAAAAGGCGAAGTGTAAAAGTTTTTTTTGCTGAAAGCCAAAGGCTGAAAGCTGAAAGCCTTTTTTGAGGTGAAAGCTGAAAGGTAAAAGCTAAAGGGTTTTGGCATATTTAAAATGCGATTCAAAGCAGTAAATAAAAAGCCCCTCTCCTTTAGGAGAGGGGTTTGGGGTGAGGCTTATAAACTACCTATCATATTTTCGGGCCTAACCCATTGGTCAAACTGTTCGTTGGTTAACAAACCTAAACCAATGGCAGCTTCGCGTAACGATTTATTTTCTTTTAAAGCAGTCTTAGCAATTTTGGCTGCGTTTTCATAGCCTATATGCGGATTAAGCGCGGTTACCAGCATCAGCGAGTTTTCGAGGTGCTTTTTAATGCCTTCGTAATTTGGTTGGATACCAACCGCGCAATGATCATTGAACGATACGCAGGCATCACCAATTAACCTTGCCGATTGCAGGAAGTTGGCAGCCATTACCGGTTTAAATACGTTAAGCTCATAATGACCGTTGGATCCGCCAATAGAGATGGTTACATCGTTACCCATCACCTGTGCAGCTACCATGGTAACGGCTTCGTTTTGGGTTGGGTTAACTTTGCCCGGCATAATGGATGAACCCGGTTCGTTATCGGGAATATGGATCTCGCCAATACCCGAACGCGGACCAGAAGCCAGCATCCTGATATCGTTAGCTATTTTCATTAATGATACCGCTATTTGTTTCAAAGCACCATGACTTTCTACAATGGCGTCATGAGCGGCCAGCGCTTCAAATTTATTTTCGGCAGTAATGAATGGCAGGCCGGTAAACTGGGCAATGTATTCGGCCACCTTAACATCATAGCCTTTTGGGGTGTTGATGCCGGTACCCACGGCTGTACCGCCAAGGGCAAGCTCAGATAAGTGATCTAAAGTATTACGCAGGGCTTTTAAACCGTGGTTTAATTGTGATACATAGCCAGAAAACTCCTGGCCTAAAGTAAGCGGCGTAGCATCCATTAAATGGGTACGACCGATTTTCACTACCGATTTAAAGGCTTCAACTTTTGCCTGCAAAGTATCGCGCAATTTTTCAATTCCCGGGATGGTTACATCCATCAGGATCTTATACGAAGCGATGTGCATGGCCGTTGGGTAAGTATCGTTTGATGATTGCGATTTATTCACATCATCATTGGGGTGGATAAAGGTTTTGCCTTCGCCCAGTTTATTACCCTGTAACACGTGCGCACGGTTGGCCACCACCTCGTTCACGTTCATGTTTGATTGCGTGCCCGAACCCGTTTGCCAGATCACCAGCGGAAACTCTGATGCCAGCGAGCCTGTCAGGATCTCATCACAGACCTGTGCTATCAGGTCACGTTTTTCGGCAGATAGTACGCCAAGATCGGTATTGGTATAAGCGGCAGCTTTTTTCAGGTAGGCAAACGCGTCAATGATCTCTTTTGGCATTGAGGCCTCCGGACCAATTTTAAAATTGTTGCGTGAACGTTCTGTTTGTGCTCCCCAGTATTTATCGGCAGGTACCTGTACCTCGCCCATGGTATCGTGTTCGGTTCTGAAACTCATAGCATTAAATTTTGCAGGGGCAAAGTTATGCTTTTATATGATGCGGGTGATGAGGAAATGGTAATCTTTTTGTGATGGAGGGGGAAGATTTTAAATCGTTGTTTTCCTTCACCTCGGGTTTGGGCGGATCGAAAAGTTAACTTGATAAGTTTATGTAAAATGTCTGATGTGTTCAAATCCCGCCCTTCCCGCAAAAAAAGTTGAGTAGTACTTTAAACTACTCAACTTTTGATAAGTTGAATGAGCACCCGATTTACAAATGGCCACCTGCTATGATTGTGCCTGGGGCTTAGTGGTGATCACGGTTGGCTTTATCCGCTGCCTCACCTTGCTATCTATTTTTTTTTTACATCTTCATTTGTCAGCGAAATTGACAATTCCCGAAGAAAATTGAAAACAATAGCCTATATGCAGTTAAATCATAAAGGTAAAATCAGATTATAAACTATTTGCCGGGTATACGCGTTGCGTATTTAACCCCGGCAAGCAGAATTTTTTTTGTTACTTCAAGTTCCATTTCATTTCTTGGAGCATATATCATCATGTAGGTTTTTGCGGCGCGTCCCTCCCCAGCAAGCCCATGCAGTTCACCCCATCCTTTTTCAATTACTTTTTTGGTATCACTCGGACTAAGAATGATATGCATAGATCCGTCAGAAGGATGAATATGCCCCACCTCGGCGTGCGAAACAGGCACTACAGTCGGATTGCCAGATGCACTATCTCTCAGAAATATTCCTGCATTATTTCTTTCCAGATAGCTGGTTTTATAGACAAGGTCAAAGGCTTTATCGGCCACCTGCGCATCAAATATTTTTTTCTGCACGTTCCTTATCAGCGTATCATTATGTTGGTCCATTTGCCGGTGCGGCACAGCAAATGGTGCTATTGTTGGTTTGGCCCCATTTCTTTTGGGTAAATTAAAAAGCGTCTTTATATCGCCCGGTTTGCCAATTTCTCCGGCAACACGGCGAATATCTAATGGATCCTTCATTTGCAGGCCTATTCTCTTAACGGTACGATATCCCTCCAATGTATGGGGAAGGCCGCCGATACCCAAAGCCACCCATCTCAGGTAATCCTGGTAGGCTTCTTTTCCCAATATAAGCTCCATGCCACTTACAACAGTTTGCTTTTGTGTTCCTATGTTTTCTATTCCCAATGAGATCACGTCGCCTGGCTTAAGATATACCGGTGGTTTGCGCCCAAGCCCTACACCGGATGGAGTTCCGGTAGCAATAACGTCTCCTGGCAGCAATGTCATATATTTGCTTACTTCACTAATAAGTCTTTTGATATTAAATATCATATTCCTGGTATTAGCATTTTGCATGGTGTCTCCATTAAGGGTCAACCATATTCTTACATGCTGAGGGTCGCCGATATCTCCCGGGGTTACCAGGTAAGGTCCAAGGGGAGCAAAATGGTCGGCACTTTTCCCTTTATCCCATTGCCCTCCAGGTCTTTCTAACTGCCATGCTCTTTCACTGTAATCGTTAATCACTGTATAGCCCGCTACATAGTCAAGTGCATTTTCCTCCGCTACATGGCTCGTTTTTTTGCCTATTACAATAGCCAGCTCTGCCTCATAATCCATTTTCAGGGCATCCGCGGGAATAATAGCATTGTCGTATGGGCCACAAAGTGCAGAGGTAGCCTTTAGAAATATGACGGGTTCGGTCGGAGTTGGTGCACCGCCTTCTTTGATATGCTCTTCATAATTCAACCCGATAGCTACGATTTTTGATGGTCTTGCCACACAGGAAGCCATTCGCGTTTGTGATGGAACTTGCGGGCAAATGGAACTATTTTTAACTACCCATTCTTCCAATCGTTTGATCCCGTTCCCCGCAAAAAAATTTTCATTGTAGTCTTCTCCGAAAGCGGATACATCCAGCATTTTGCCATTTGCGGTAAGCACACCAGGTTTTTCGTCGCCCTCATTTCCGAACCGGAATAACTTGATACTGGTTTTATTTTGTGCCTGGCACAAAATAACAGCGAACAATAAACAAATGACAGTAAACAGTAACCGTTTTAAGCTCATGGTTTTTTAAGTTAATAGTGGATGTACAATTGAGTTTATTGCGTCTGTTTTTTATATCGGAATATTGGTCAGCATGTGATTTTAAACATGTTATAATCTACTATCAACACTATATTTTCCGGCTCCTGCAAACATAATAGTGAGGTAGCAGCCGAGGTAAACATAAACAAGTTCTGCATGGTCCTGCCCGAAGGAAAAATGGTGCAACGTGATAAAAACAACCAATAGATTAATCACAATAAAAAGTGCTGCAAGTCTTGTTGCGATTCCAAGCATAACCAACAGCGAGCAAATACCATCAGATATTAATGCAAAAATTAAACTTACAGTTACACCTACATGCAATGGATCGGGGAAATGCTGCTGCATTTGAGAGAAGTTTGTAAACTTCTCAATGCCGTGTTTGCCAAAAAGGCTTATTCCAGCCCATAATCGCAATGTTAGCAATGCCAGGTCAACATTAGCCGGAATAAAACTGAGATTCAAGATCTTTTTCATGTTTTATTAAATTAATGGTTGAATAAAATTATTTAGTAGAGTTGTGTGTCTCTATCACTACCCCAGATAGTGTCTACTGCTGTCCATACATCACAAGTGATGCTTTGACAATGAGGTTATTATTTATAGTCATCCCCACTATGGCAGGGGTGGCATTTTTGCTTAGTGATAACTTTGACTTTAATGCATATACCGTTATAATGTACATATGCGGAGGACCTGGAGGAGGGCAAGGGCCACCGTACCCCGGCATACCTGCATCATTAATGCCGGGCATTGCTTCTTTAGGCATCAGGCCTTTTGAGATATCCCCCGCACCGGAAGCAAGCCCGGTAGTGGCAGCCGGAATGTTGTATACAACCCAATGCCAAAAGCCGCTTCCTGTTGCCGCATCTTTATCATACATAGTTACCGCGAAACTTTGCGTACCAGCGGGGGCATTCTCCCAATGCAACTCCGGGGAAATATTTTCACCGGTACAACCGAAACCATTCAGAAACTGTTTTTGGGTAGCCTGACCTCCAATGTCATTACTTTTTAAAGTGAACGTTTGGGCATCCGCAATTGCCGTAAATCCAATTGCCAATAAAATAAGAAGGGATCGTTTCATGTTACTTTGGTGTTTTTTAATAACCGGTAAAAATGATTAATAATCTATCACCAAAGCTAAAATGCCTATATACTTCCCGTTAGTACAATTTATAGTAAAGTGGATACAATTTACAGATGGGCCTTACCTGGAGTGAATTTTTCACGAAAATCAGATGGCGACAAACCCGTATTCTTTTTAAAAAAGCGACTGAAGTAAGAAGGATTTTCAAAGCCAAGCCTATATGAAATCCCGGCCACCTGTATTTCGGTATGCAGCAAAAATGATTTAGCTTCCAGTATTAATTTTTCCTGAATATGAGTTGATGCGGTTTTGCCCGAGAGTACTTTGATTAATGAGTTGAGATAATTAGGATTAACCGTTAATTGTTTGGCGATGAGCGATACGCTAACAGGGCTTACTTTAGTTTGCAAAGGCAGCTGATGAACCGTTTCATCCAGGATTAGCCGGAATCTATTAAATAGCGATTTATGGATCCTTGTTTCCTCCGTAAAGGCCTTAACGTGGTTATTGTATATACGTTTGACATGATGCAGATACACCTGCAATATCTTCTTCAACATTTCTAATTTATCGGGTGCCGTTGAATACATTTCTTTGATCATTTCTTCGGCACACTTTATTATGCCAGACGTGTCTTCTGAGGATAAATATAAAACAGGTTCCGAGTTAAAGTTGAAAAATGGGTAGTCAGAATCAAAATGCTTACCCATCATGTCCAACCCTAAAAATGCAGGAGTAAAATAGGTAACATAGCCCGTAAGCGGCCCCTTTCTCGTCCAGGATTCCAGTTTCCCGGGATAAGTAAAACACATACAGTTATCCGAAATTGTATAAATTTTTTCGCCTCCTGTAAAGCTTAGATTTGTATTGGTAAAGTGAATAACCCTGAAAAAATTCGACCTGCACAAAGGCATATCTAATAACCTCTCGTCTGGTTGATCCTCCAGTTTCATACACATTATTTCCGGGTGAAGTGGAGCACCCATACCATAAAATTTAAAGAAATCTGAAATGGTTTCTATAAATGGAATATGTGTTGTTTTCTGGTACATATAACAAATGTATTATTTTGTTATCAATTCCGATTTACATGAATATTCCTTGTGGCTTGACCAAGCTGTCCCATGCGCTTTGGAGCCCCAAATTACAAGTGCTACAAATGTTTTGCTCCGATGGGGCAGCCTGTCAATTCGTTAACTTCATAGCCCCGATCTCCCTGCGAGGTAGACGCCTAAACAAATAGCATTGTCACAATCTTATTCATTTTGCCTACCCTAACATTCAATTAATATGAATGGGGTATGTTGCGTGCCAAACATACTACCCGTTAATTAATTTGATATGACTTTTTACAATTACAAAAAAACAATCCGTACAGCGTTACTGGTTATCATTGCGGCGTTGACAGCGAATATAGCATTAGCCCAGGCACCCCACACTAATCCATGGGCTGCTACCGAAGTTGGTGCACTGCCGCCAATAGCCAGCCTTACCAAAGGTGTTTGGTTAAAGGGCGAACTGCATGTACATTCCCGCCACAGTACCGAATCGTCCAACAACCCAATCAGCAAGATCATCGCCTTTTCTAAATCGGCAGGCATCGATTTTGTAGCCATTACCGACCACGATAACCATGTGAATGGCGACGTAGCCAACCATACCTGGGCCGACCCGGAATTTAAATCAGACTCGGTACTGCTGCTGTATAGCGCCGAATGGACCACAACCCGCGGTCATGGCAATGCCTTCTCGGCCGTACCTTATGATCACCAGCGGTTATATGACGTTCGCGATCAGCGCGATGTGGTGGTAGGAGCGGTGAAAAAGCAGCTCGGCATCCACCTTTCGGCCAACCACCCAAGCGGGAAAGATCATTTCGGATATTCGTACGATATGGTTAATTCTATCGAGGTATGGAACTCGGCAATCTGGTCGAAAAATGCCAATGCCATCATGATCTGGGACGATATGCTGTCATCCGGTCGCAAGCTGACAGGCAGAGGCGGAAGCGACGCGCACCATGGCGTTCCGGATTCGCCCGATAAGGAAACCAAGAACAGCTACCAGGCCAAGGCAAACTATGTTGGCACCCCAACAACCTGGGTATTTGCCACGTCGCGCAGCTCGCAGGCTGTAATAGACGCGCTCACAAATGGACGGGTATCCATTAGCTCAAACCCATACGCACCACGTATTGAATTTTATGCAGACGTAAACCAGGATGGTAAAATAGATATGATGATGGGCGATAATACCAAAGCCACAGGCAAGCCTGTAAAATTCCGTGTTCAGCTCACCGGAAATATCCCCGCCGATGGCGAGTATACCATTAACGTGGTGAAAAATGGCAGCCCGTTTGGCACTTTCAAAACCACCGGCAAAACGCCTGTGATTGAGTTTACCGATACCCCGGCTATACTTGAACGGAGCTATTATCGTGTAGAAGTTCAGGGGACGTCTACACCCTACCCACAGGTTCCCGGATCAATGGCGCTGAGCGGCAACATGGTTGGACTATCGAACCCGATCTTCTTTAATTTTGATCCGAATTTTTGATCGAAACACGTTAGCTGATAAATAATTCTTTCATCCCTCGGGGTCACTTCATAATAGGGCTCCGGGGGACAAGATTTTGAAAATAAAAAAAGCAATTTAAAACTTTCTTTCTGCTTCTGCCAGGGCTTCTAAAGCTACGTGTTTTATCAAATTACCCTGCGTGTTTCTTATTGCCAGATTTTTTTTGTTAATTTTGTAATACTAACAGCGCATTTAAGCTATGTATTCGGAAGCAAAAAAATTACATTTAATTGAGGAGATACTCAAAGTAAAAAGTGAATCAATTTGGATTGCATTGGAGAATGTATTAAAAAAAAATGCACTGAAAACCGATACTGAAAAAACTAACATTTATGATTTTGTAGGTATTCTTTCGGACAAGGAAGCTGAAGCCATGAAAAATGCTATTGCGGAAGCCTGTGAAACAATAGATGAGAATGACTGGAAATAGTTGTTTTTTGGATACAAATATTGTCATTGAAGTTTTTTCAGGTAATAAAGCTATCGCTGATAAGATAAATGAAATTGGCGTCTTTTACATCTCATCAATTGTTTTAGGAGAATTATACATAGGTATAAATAGAGTTTCAAATAAACCAAAACATTTAAAGAAACTCGAAGCCTTCCTTAGTTTATGTACAGTAATCGACATAGACGCTAATACTTCACAGCATTACGGAGAAATTACTGCTGCACTTTTCAAAAAAGGTAAACCCATACCTTCAAACGATATATGGATTGCTGCAACTGCAAAACAGCATAATTTAATCCTGATTACACGTGATAAACATTTTCATGAGATTGAAGATATTCTTATTGAAAAATGGTGATGAGCACTGAAGTTTAATCATAAGGTTCGATAAAAGAGGCTATTTTAAAATTTTCTTTCTGCTCCTATTACCCAGGCATCCAGCGCTTTGCGCTTATCCTCATTTTGCTGCAGCCATTGATTATTGACTTCCTTATTGCCGCTTAAACCCATCAGCCTGGCAAAGGCGGACATATTATCAGTTTTACTCAACTGGTAAAAAAATCCGGCATAATAATGCCTGAAAAAATCGTTCCCCTTTTGCTTCTCTGCTAACTGGCCAATGGCTTCAAATACAGCCTGTAATTGGTTCTCCAATAATTCAACAGCGGTTGAGCCGGGTTTTGCCCTGGCTATAGCTGCGTTCAAAGTTCTGTTCAGGGCAACGGTGGAAGGTTCGGCTTTGGCATCTTCTGTTTTAAGCGTTCCGCCTTTTAAAATACTTTGCATATTGGTATAGGCTTCGTCGCTTCGCGGGCCATCGGGTTCAAGCAGTAAAAAACTACAAAGCCCCATTAAGGCCGCCGCCCGTTTATTTTGATGAAAAGTAACCAGGCCATAAAGTCGCTGGCTATTGGCATGTTTAGGATCGAGCCTGATAGCTTCAATTGCTGCCTGTTCTGCTTCGGCATACTGTTTGACGCGGAAATAGGCTATCCCAAGGTTAAAATACAGTGGCTGGTAGTCGGGTTTAATTTTAAGTCCCTCCTTATATGCATCAATGGCTTGCTGTGGTTGATGGCTACTATCATAAATTCCGCCTAAAAGTTCGTAGGCCGGTCCGGTGAAGTTACTATTCGCCTTTATTACCTTGTTTAAATAAGGGATACCTTCTGTTCCCTTACCCAATGCATTTAAACTAAAAGCCAGCTGGTAATTTGCCTGTGCGTTTTCGGGCTCGGTTGCTAAAGCCAGCCTATATTTTTCAATCGCCCCCGAGTAATTATGCTCGTTGTTTAGTTGAATTCCTTGCTTTATAAGGGTAGCAACATCAGTCTCCTGCGCGTAAGCAGCTGCAGAAAACAGTAAAACGGGTATAATGAGGCGGATGGTTTTAATGAAATTCATACTTAAACATACAAAGAGATTTAACTAAAAGAAAAAAATAAAAACTTTAATAGATACCTGATGTATAATTTCTAATTTTCGCTTTCGTTTAAGAGTGAGAAATTTACTTATGAAGTTACTGTATAAAAGCGTCCTTTCGTTTACTACCTCCCTGCTGATTTTAACAGCCTGTTCATCAAAAAATAAAAACAAAAACCAGGACGCTAACCACGTTACCGGCAAACCTTTAGATACTACTGCCCTACTTGCCTACAACCCAAAACAAGCTGATAAAAAGATAGATGCGGTAATGCAGGAGCTGCACCGCACCCGTGGCTTTAACGGCAATGTACTTGTAGCCAAAAAAGGCAAAATAGTTTATGAGAAGGCCATTGGTTGGGCCGATTACCTGCACCGCGACAGCCTTAAGCTAAGCTACCAGTTTGAGCTGGCCTCGGTAACAAAAACCATGACATCTACCGGCATATTGATGCTGATGGAGCGCGGCAAGCTTAGCCTTGATGATAATGTGAAGAAATTTTTTCCTGATTTCCCTTATGATGGGGTTACCATCCGCCTGCTGCTTACGCACCGCTCGGGTATGATGAATTACGTATATTTTGTTGACGATATATACCGCAGTCAGCATCTTAACCAAAGGAAAGGACTCTCCAATGCCGATGCCATGAAAATGATTGCCGACTATAAACCACGACCATTTAATGTGCCCAACAAAAGATTCCTTTACAACAATTCCAACTTTATGGTATTGGGTTCTATTATCGAAAAAGTGAGCGGCCTATCGTACACGCAGTTCATGAAAGATAATGTATTTAAGCCTGCAAGTATGGCGCATACCAATGTTTATTCCAAAGCGGTGTATGACAAAATCCCGGTGCATGTTATAGGCCATGATCGTGGTCAGTGGAGATATTCTGTTGCACAAAACTTTTTGGATGGCCCGGTGGGCGATAAAGGAATTTACAGCACCGTTGGCGACCTGTTTTTATTTGACCGAGCTTTGCGCGCTGGCCTGTTATTAAAACAGGCTACCCTCGATTCGGCATATGTACCCCGCAACCCTATGCTGCATGGCCACTTTAGCTATGGCTACGGCTGGCGTACATTTACCGCACCAGGCCAGGAGGTTATTTACCATACCGGCTGGTGGCATGGTTTCAGGCACATTTACCTGCGCGATATGAAAAACGATATCACGGTTGTACTGTTATCAAACTTAGCCAATGGCAGCCTGCTAAAACTCGACGACCTTTTTAAAGCCGCCGGTATGCCTGTTGTGCGTAAAAGCGCCTACAACGGTAATGGCGATACAAGTGATGATTAGTGAGTAGTGAGTAGTGAGTAGTGAGTAGTGAGTAGTGAGTAGTGAGTAGTGAGTAGTGAGTAGTGAGTAGTGAGTAGTGAGTAGTGAGTAGTGAGTAGTGAGTAGTGAGTAGTGAGTAGTGAGTAGTGAGTAGTGAGTAGTGAGAATTGCCTTAAAACTATTTGGTTTTACAATTGTAAAATTTAAGTATCAATTCATTTAAACAATTGCACATCTGCATATTTGCACATCTGTAATTTGCACATCTGCACATTTAGTAAAATATTATGTTTGATAAATTAATGGAAGCCCAGCAAAAGGCTGGCGAATCAAAAAAACGCCTGGATGCCATCACTGTATCAGGCACTGCCGAAGGTGGTAAAATTACGGTTACTGCCAATGCTAATAAAGTGGTACAATCGGTGCATATCGATAGTGCTTTTTTGGCTGATGCTGATAAAGAAGAACTGGAAGAATTACTGGTTGTGGCCTTTAACAAAGCCATGGAACAAGCAGATAATATAAGCCAGGCCGAAATGGCAGCCATGACCAAGGAAATGCTTGGCGGTATGGGCGGCTTAGGCAGCTTATTTGGCAAGTAAGCCCCCTAAAAATATACAAATACTATTTACTATGAAAACTACTTATTACGGTCAATCAACCATTGAAATAGAATTAAGCAGTGGTAAAAAACTATTGTTTGATCCCTTTATATCACACAATTCGCTGGCGAAAAATATTGACCTCAAAAGCATAAAGCCAGATTATATCCTGGTATCACATGGCCATGGCGATCATGTTGCCGATTTATTAGAAGTACAAAAAAATAGCGGCGCCAAAGTTATCTGTATTGCCGAAATTGCCAACTGGCTTAACAGCAAAGGTGTTGATAATGTACACGGAATGAATATTGGCGGTGGTTTTAATTTCGATTTTGGCCGGGTTAAAATGGTGAACGCGGTGCACTCCAGTACCCTGCCCGATGGCTCACCAGGTGGTAACCCTGCCGGTTTCATGCTATCTGTTGAAAGTAAAAAAATCTACTTCGCCGGTGATACCGCGCTTACTTATGATATGAAACTGCTGGCAGATGAAAACCTCGACTGGGCTTATTTACCTATCGGCGATAATTATACCATGGGTGCTGATGATGCCATTAAAGCCAGCGCTTTCATCAATTGTAAAAACATCATCGGGATCCATTACGATTCTTTCCCGGTTATAAAAATTGATAAAGACGATGTAAGGGAAAAATTCATTAAAGCAGGATTGAATTTAAAGCTGCCTGCTATTGGTGAAACAATGGATCTGTAGCTTTTTAATGGTCATACCGAACTTGTTTCAGGATGACCCCGGACACAAATAAAAAAGCCTCCCGACATAATCAGGAGGCTTTTTTGTTACTGAAGGTTACTTCTTCATTTTCATAGTGTCTTTTTTCATTGTTGTATCCTTCTTCATCTTCTTTTTCATTTTTTTCTTGGTGGTATCAGTTTGCATAACACCATTTGAAGATTTTACCGGGGCCCCGTGTGCAAAAACGCTTCCAAAAGAGATCGCTGCTAAAGCAATCATACAAAGTACCTTTTTCATAGCTTCTTATGTTTTATAGTTTTTATACTATATATAACGAATTAACTACAGATTGTTTTATTTTCTGCCAAATTAAATAATCGTCCCGTTAGGAATAATAGCACGTTTTTTAACAACTACAATGCCATCCTGTACAGTATGGGTGCCATAATCGCCGTCTTCCAGTTTTTCACCACAGTTGATAACAACGTCGTCGCCGATGTAAGTATTTTTATCAATAATGGCATTTTTAATCCTGCACCTGTCGCCTATACCCATTAACGGCGATGCGCTTAACTTCAGTTCTGCAATCTGCTCCAACGTTTGGTAGGTATCATTTCCCATTACATAGCAGTTCTCAATTTCTGTTTCAACCCCAATACGGGTACGGATACCGATTATGGAGCGTGTAATTGTTTTTGCACTGATGATACAACCATCGGCGATGATAGATTTATTTAAAGTTGTACCTGATACCTTTGATGGCGGCAGCATGCGCGCACGGGTATAAATATGATTTTCGCCAAAAAGGTTAAACTTAGGGATCTCGTCTGTTAAACCCAGGTTGGCGTCAAAAAATGATGGGATGGTACCAATATCTGTCCAGTAACCTTCGTATTGATAGCTTAGTACTTTATGCTCAACTATTGATTGCGGGATGATCTCTTTACCAAAATCGGTACGGTCATTGCCTTCCAATAAATCATATAAAAGTTTACGGTTAAAAATGTAAATCCCCATAGATGCCAGATAAACCCTGCCCTCGGCCTGCATTTCATCGCTTACCTCAGATGCCCAGCTTTCAAAGTTTGATTTTGGTTTTTCGATGAATGCCGTTACCATGCTGTTCTCATCAGCTTTTAAAATACCAAAACCTGGTACATCTGCAGCATCAACAGGAATTGTTGCTATAGAAATTTCGGCACCTGCTTCCATATGTTTATCAATCATATCCTCAAAATCCATCTGGTACAACTGGTCGCCGGATAGGATCAGTACATACTCAAATTCATGTACTGCCAAATGATGCAGGCTTTGCCTTACTGCATCAGCAGTTCCCTGGAACCAGGCAACGCTTGATGGCGTTTGCTCAGCAGCCAAAATATCAACAAAAGCATCGCTAAAGCTGCTGAAGTGATAGGTGTTTTTGATGTGCTTGTTTAACGATGCGGAGTTAAACTGTGTTAACACATAAATGCGCGTAATACCCGAGTGCAGGCAATTCGAAATTGGAATATCAACCAGGCGATACTTACCGGCAATTGGCACAGCCGGTTTTGAACGTGTTGCAGTAAGTGGCGATAAACGACTGCCCTGGCCACCGCCAAGCACAATTGAGATTACTTTAGATGTCATAGTTGAGGTTTTAAACTTTCATAAAGGTTTATATATTCTTTGGCCGAACGGTCCCACGAAAAATCGAGGGCCATCATACGCTTGCGGAGTATTTGTAGTTGGGCGGGGTTTTGGTAAAGTATTTTAGCGCGGGTAATAGAATGGCAAATATCATCAACAGAAATCTGGCTAAAGCGGATACCGTAGCCCCCCTCATCGCCAAAATCAATTACCGAATCTATTAGTCCGCCGGTACTGCGTACAATTGGCATGGTGCCGTAACGTAAAGAGTACAATTGGTTAAGCCCGCATGGTTCAACACGCGATGGCATTAGCAGGAAATCGGCACCGGCGTACACTACATGGGCCAATGATTCATCATAGCCAATAAAAACATTGCAACGGCCGGGATACTTATCTCTAAGATCCAGCAGGTCCATTTCCATATCCGTATCACCCGAGCCTAATATAAAGAAGTTAACATCGTCTCCATATTCGGCCAGTGTACGGTCAATGGCATCGGGTAGCAGATCGGCGCCTTTTTCGATAACCAACCTGCCGATAAACACAAACAATGGTTTTTCGGGGTTTAAACCAAAGCGGGTGCAAAGGGCTTCTTTGTTGGCCTGCTTGCCTTTAGCCAGTGTTTTTATATTAAAATGATTGGGCACCATAGGATCGGTTTGGGGATTCCAAACTTCGGTATCAATACCGTTGATGATACCGTACCCTTTAGCTCTTTCAACATAGAAAAGGTACTCCAGTCCGTTTGAATTGATGGTAAGTTCGCGCAAATAAGTTGGCGAAACCGTAGTATACAACCAGCTGCATTTTACGGCAGCAGCTAACGGATTTATACCCGCGGCCCAATCAAGCAAGCCAATTGCCGACATATCAATCTCGGGCAAATAAGGCAGCTGTTCCCAGCCAAAAGCGCCGTGGTACTGACCATTGTGTATAGTAAATACGGTTGGCACATTTGCCAGTCGCTTATATAATTTGGAATGATAAAGCAGGAACGGCACCAGGCCCGAATGATGATCATGGCAATGGATAATATCCGGGGTTTGCTGCGAGTAGCTGATCCAATCTAAAAAAGCCAGTTGGAAAGCGATGAACTGCTCCCTTTCGTCGGGATAACTATATACATCCTCCCGGTCAAGCAAGCCCGGTATCCTCACCAAAAAAAGCTCGAAGCCGAGTTTATCGGTCTTCTCCTTTAAAATTTCGAAATAAAGACGGCGCGTATTTAATAAAGTAACGGCACTAAATACAACATCAAACTCGTTTTCACGGGTAAATTTACGGTCATAATAAGGCATCACAACAGCTGCCTGCAAACCCGCCAGGTTTTGATATTTAGGCAGTGCGCCAACAACATCTGCAAGGCCGCCAACTTTGGCAACAGGGTAACATTCGGCACTCAGGTGGAATATTTTCATTTAGGTTTTATTGGCTCAATTTAAGGAAAGATTACCAAAAGAGAAACCTATAATAATTAATATAGTTTTTGAAATTTAGATAATAAATTGTAAAAATCTTATTAAATATTTACTGCTTATGTTGAGAGATTGGCAGAAAAACGAGAAAAATGTACCAGGAAGAGATAAGTGTTTGGGTACACTAAGTTGAGTTTGGGAGAGCAAAAAGCCTGCAAGAAGCCTATTTGTTAATACTTATGGGATGCCGAATTTATTTCGGCATCCCACATACCAAGTATAAGACATGCAAAAGTATACACTTGCTTTTAGGGTGCCGAAATAAATTCGGCACGACTAATTTTTATTTTATTAATAACAGATATCAAATGAAGTGGCCTAATCAAACACTCAATTAACCTCATTTAATCACCATCCATCAAAGTTAATGTGCCTCCAGCCAATTCAATCCCGTACCAATCTCCACTATTATAGGTACCGTGGTTTTAATTGCCGTTTTCATGTTATGCATAATGATGGGTTTTACTATCTCGATCTCGTCATGTGGTACATCAAACACCAACTCATCATGTACCTGCATAGTCATGCGGGCATCCAGGTTTTGAGCTTTAAACTCGCGGTGAATATTGATCATGGCTATCTTGATCATATCTGCAGCCGAACCCTGTATCGGGGCATTTATAGCGTTTCGCTCTGCAAAACCACGCACAGTCGCGTTGGCGGAGTTAATATCGCGCAAATATCTGCGTCGGCCCATCAGGGTACATACGTAACCGTTTTCGCGGGCAAAGTTCATGGTATCGCCCATGTATTGTTTTATACCCGGGAATTGGGTAAAATATTGTTCAATAATGTCGGCAGCTTCCTTACGCGGGATACCGAGGTTTTGGGACAAACCAAAAGCCGATTGCCCATAAATAATGCCGAAGTTAACGGCTTTGGCATTGCGGCGTTGCTCGCTGGTTACTTCATCCAACGCAATGCCGTAAACATTGGCGGCAGTGGCGGTATGGATATCCAGGTTATCAACAAAGGCTTGCATCATATTTGGATCTTTGCTGATCTCGGCAATAATGCGCAGTTCTATTTGTGAATAATCTGCAGATACAATACTGTGGCCGGCATTTCTTGGGATAAAGGCTTTACGCACCTCCCTGCCGCGCTCGGTACGGATAGGAATATTTTGCAGGTTGGGGTTAACACTGCTTAATCTTCCGGTTGCTGCTACAGCCTGGTTATAAGAGGTGTGCACTCTACCGGTCTTCGGGTTTACCATTGTTGGCAAGGCATCAACATAGGTTGATTTCAACTTTTGCAGCTGGCGAAAGTCCAGGATATCCCTTACGATATCGCTTTTGGCGGCCAGGGAAAGCAGCACGTCCTCACCGGTTTGGTACTGACCGGTTTTGGTTTTTTTCGCCTTAGGGTCGAGCATCAATTTCTCGAACAATACTTCGCCCAATTGCTTTGGCGATGCAATATTGAACCTTACGCCTGCTTTTTCAAACACCGTTTTCTCGAGCTTAGCAACATCGGTTTCCAGCTCTTTACTGAACTCGCGCAGGGTATCATGGTCTATTTTTACACCTTCGTACTCAATATCAGCCAAAACGTATATCAGCGGATGCTCTATCTCGTTTATCAGTTTTTCGCTTTCAACCTCCTTTAGTTTAGGCTCAAACACTGCTTTTAGTTGCAGGGTGATATCCGCATCTTCGGCAGCGTATTCTTTTATCTTCTCGATCTCTACATCGCGCATGTTGCCCTGGTTTTTACCTTTGGCACCAATAAGTGCGGTGATTGAAACCGGTTTATAGTTGAGGTAATTTTCTGAAAGGATATCCATGTTATGGCGGGTATCCGGGTCGATAACGTAATGCGCCATCATGGTATCAAACAGTTTTCCTTTTACCTGCACACCATACCACTTTAATATCAGGATATCAAACTTCAGGTTCTGCCCTATCTTGCCGATTTTTTCATTTTCCAATACTGGCTTAAACTCATTAACAATGTTTTTAACGGCTTCCTGTTCAACCGGTACCGGCACATACCAGGCCTCGCCCGCCTTTACCGAGAAAGACATGCCTACCAGCTCGCAATTGTTGGCATCTGTGCCGGTGGTTTCGGTATCAAAGCAAAAAGATTCCTGCTTTTGCAGCAGGGCTATTAAGCTGGCACGTGCTTCAAAAGTATCTGCCAGGTGGTATTCGTGAGGTACGTTATCAATGTTTTTTGAGGCACTGATAAAATCTTCGTGAATATTCTCCACATCCACGGTCATGGTAGTGCGGGCTGTTGCAACCGGCTCACCAAATAAATCTGTTTGCGTGCCTGCCGATTTAAATTCGGTTATGGTAAAATCATCACCAAAAACACGCCTCCCCAGGGTGCGGAATTCCAGTTCGGCAAAAAGCGGTTCCAATAATTCTTTACTTGGTGCGCAGATTTCCAGGCCGGCCTCATCCAGCTCAACTGGAACATTCAAAAGGATAGTAGCCAATTTTTTAGACAACAAACCCTGATCCGCAAATTGCTCTATGTTTTCGCGCTGCTTGCCTTTTAACTCATGGCTATGGGCAATAATCTCTTCCATAGAACCATATTGTTTTATAAGCGCCTTAGCGGTTTTTTCGCCAATGCCGGGGATACCGGGAATATTATCAACCGCATCGCCCCATAAACCAAGTATATCTATTACCTGTTCAACGCGTTCAATTTCCCATTTTTCAAGCACTTCTTTAACGCCCAATATCTCCATCTCGTTACCCATCCGGGCCGGTTTGTAAATGCGGATATTATCGGATACCAGCTGGGCGAAATCTTTATCAGGTGTCATACAATACACCTGGTAACCCTTTTGCTCGGCTTTTTTGGCAAGGGTGCCAATGATGTCATCAGCCTCATAACCATCTGATGTAATAACGGGAATATTGAATCCTAATATAAGTTTAACTACATACGGCAATGCTTTGGAAAGATCCTCTGGCATGGCTTCGCGGTGGGCCTTGTAGTGCTCATAATCGGTATGACGTTCGGTTGGGGCTTCGGTATCAAATACCACGGCCATATGGGTTGGTTTTTCTTTTTTCAAAACATCCAGGAGGGTATTGGTAAATCCCATTACTGCCGATGTATTCATCCCGCCCGAGGTAAACCGCGGACTTTTACTCAAAGCAAAATGCGCCCGGTAAATAAGGGCCATGCCATCCAAAAGAAATAGTTTTTTCATAATATTATTTAACACTAATTGCACGAATCAAAGCGAATTTCACGAATTCATTGCAACAGCTTTATGCAAAAATAGAATTAAATCCGGGACAATTCATGCCCATTAAAATTCGTGAAATTCGAATCAATTCGTACCATTCGCATATATTAAAATTCGCGAAATTCGATTAAATCCGTGACAATTCGTGTTCATTTAAAAGAACACTCCGGTATATGATCATTCACCATGCCTGTTGCCTGCATATGGGCGTAGCAAATGGTGGTGCCAAAGAATTTGAAGCCGCGTTTTTTCATATCCTTGCTAATGGCATCTGACTCTGCAGTACTTGCCGGAATTTTGTGGTGATGGTTTATAATAGGTTTACCACCAGGCATAAAGCTGTACAGGTATTTATCAAATGAGTCAAATTCTTTTTGTACGCCGATAAAAAGTTTAGCATTATTGATGGCCGCCAGAATTTTAAGCCGGTTGCGTATAATACCCGTATCCTGCATTAGCCGTTCCACATCCTCATTGGTAAAAGCAGCTACCTTGTGTACGTCAAAATTGGCAAAGGCTCTTCTATATCCTTCGCGACGGCGTAAAATGGTGATCCAGCTCAGGCCTGCCTGGGCTGATTCAAGTATGAGAAACTCAAATAGGATATGGTCATCGTGAACTTCCTTTCCCCATTCTTCGTCGTGGTATTTGATGTAGAGTTCGTCGGTTCCCGGCCAACTGCAACGGGTTATTTCTTTAGGTGAATCTGACATAATTGTTTTTGTTAAAACTTGCTAAGCTTCATTCAATTCATCCCAATACTCCACTGCCCTGCGGTAATGCGGTATCACGATCGAACCTCCAACCAAGTTGGCTATCATAAAAATCTCGTTCATTTCATCGTGTTTTACACCGGCCTCGTGGCATTTGCCAAGGTGGTATTTTATGCAGTCGTCGCAACGCAGTACCATGCTGGCTACCAGGCCAAGCATTTCTTTGGTTTTTACGTCGAGGGCGCCATCGGCATAGCTGGTGGTATCGAGTGCAAAAAAACGCTTAATGTTAGTGTTGGCAGTTTCCATTATCCTGTCGTTCATTTTAGTACGATAGGCGTCAAATTCTTCTATTAGTTTTCCCATTTTCAAATTATTGAGTTATTGAACTGGTGATAGCCTGCATCAATTTATAAAATTACTTTTAGCTATTTATTTTACAATTTTACTAATTTATTTAGCATTTAAAGTTATAAATATTTATTTTTATCGCAAGATTATTAATTTCAATTTTTACAACGCAATAAAAAAACCATGGAAAGCCTGTCGCCAAATATTTTTGTTAAGGATATTAACGAAACCATCAAATTTTACCAGCTTTTGGGTTTCGGCCTGGTGGTTACGGTGCCCGAAACCGGCACCGACCTGGTATGGGCCATGATGGCCAAAGGGAACGTTACTTTCATGTTCCAAACCTTTGCCAGCCTGGGCGCGGAGCTACCCGAAATCAGCCGGCAGGATGGCGCATCGATGCTGCTTTACATCAAGCTTAAAAACATCAGGACATTTTTTGAAGGAATAAAGGATTTGGTTCCAGTATTAAAGGGCCTTGAAACTACTTTTTATGGCGCTACTGAGTTTTCAATAAAGGATAATAACAATTATGTGCTCACTTTTGCGGAGGATGAGTAGGTCCATCCCCGGAAGGGAGGGTTTAAAAAGTAAATTAAAAGACTCCCTTACCGGGGGAGATTTAAAGGGAACTTATGATCAATTTTAAACGTGCCGACCATATACATGTTTGTGTGCCACCAGAAAGACTGGAGGAGGCAAAGGCATTTTATACTGATATTATTGGATTGGAAGTTATAGAAAGGCCAGACGTATTTACCTCAAAAGGATACTGGTTTAATATAGGTGATATTCAATTACACATTGGTGTTGAATCATCGCTGCCACGCACAATCAGGCATACTGCTTTTGAGGTAACAGATGTTGTTGCTGCCCGCAGGCACCTCAAAAATCATGGGATTGAAATTGTGGAAGAACCCAAAATAACAGGCCGCGAACGCTTTGCTTTTATCGATCCGTTTGGAAACCGGATGGAGTTGCTGCAGATGCTATAATGCCAGCTCGATATTCGGATCCCAGAAAACTGTTTTAAAATCCTGCACCTGGTCGTCAGTTACTTTTACGCCTTCGCTTTCCAGCATTTCCTGCATCCTGTTTCCACCAAAATGAAACTTGGCGGTGAGCAATCCCTGCCTGTTTACCACCCGGTGGGCCGGTACCGGCGGATCAACCTTACCCGCGGCCTGCATAGCATAACCTACCATACGCGATGAACCTTTGGTGCCCAGGTACGATGCAATGGCGCCATACGACGTTACTCTCCCTTTTGGTATCAGCCGGGCAACCTGGTAAACTTTATCAAAAAAGTTAATTTCTTCCATGTTATCAAAGCTAAAAGTTTAAGACCTAAATGCGGAACAATTGGTTGCTGATAATTATTTAACAATCTTAAATGCGATTACTCTTAGAAGCTGTTTAAATTTGATTTATCAATGTTTTTATACCTCCAATGAACCACATATCCACGCGTCATTGCGAGGTACGAAGCAATCCCCACCTTACAGAGTAGCTTTGCAAATCCGATCTGCATAGTAGGGGATTGCTTCGTACCTCGCAATGACGGCCTTTTTTTTTATTTTTAAACAGCTTCTTAGTCTTGTTACGCAAACGAAAATTTAAGATAGTTAATGTTCTTATTATTTTTCAAATACATTTTCTCGTAATAAGTTTTGATGGATAAAACCTCATCGGCATATGGCGAATGATACAAATCTTCGGTTTTAGCGTGCAATTTAAGTTTCAAATCTTCGATTTTTTCGACAGTATAAGCATGCAGACCATCGTTATCGGTTTTAAGATTAACACAGCCCGATGGCTTTAGTATTTCAATATACTTATTCAAAAAGCGTGGCGAAGTAAGGCGTTTTTTTTCGCGGCTCAGTTGGGGTTGAGGGTCGGGGAAGGTAATCCAGATCTCATCAACTTCGCCATCGGCAAAATAATCCAGTAGGTTTTCTATTTGTATCCTAAGGAAGGCAACATTAGCAACACCATCTTCAATAGCCGTTTTGGCGCCGCGCCAAATGCGGTTACCTTTATAATCAATACCAATAAAATTTTTATCGGGAAACAAGTTGGCCAGGTTCACAGTGTATTCGCCTTTACCACAGGCCAGCTCTAAAACAACGGGGTTGTCATTTTTAAAAAAACCGGCGCTCCATTGGCCCTTAAAAGGTTTACCGGCATCTAATTGCAATACATTACTAAAAGTATCAATTTCAGCAAATCGTTTTAACTTATCTTTTCCCACTTTATAAAAATAAAGTGCAAAAATAGGCTTTTCTGTTAATTGAGCGGAATGGGGTTTAAAATAGCCTTAAACAACTGCACCTGTTGCTGGTTTTTTGTAAGGTGCGGGCTTGTAATCATCCTTTGATTTCTTTTTGGTGAATTTTTCAAAAAGCCCCTTTACCGTACCCCAAATGCCCGAAACCGAATCCTCGTTAACATAGTTTGATGCTTTTTGAGATACCAGCCCCACCAGGGTTTTAATTAAAAAATTGGAGTTTTTAAAAATGGTTTTGTTTAACGTTAGCGGAATAACCAACCGGGAAACCAGGTTTATAATATCCGGGTGAAAAACCCCGTGATCACGACCCTCGCTATCAACCGAGCGCGGAAATATTGACATAACAGATGAAAATATGGCAGAAGGACTGCTAAAGCGCGCCTTTAACGCCACGCTTTGCTGGCTTTCCACCGTTTTTAACCTGAAAATCTCGTCCTGCAGATCGTTTATACTTTTTATTTGATAGCTCATTGTATTTACCTTTTAAATATTTTCTGGATAAAAATGTTAGCCAAAGGCTTCTCAATGGCATTTTTATTGAGTTTTATAATAATCGCAATCACTAAATAAATAAGCGCCACGCATCCAAAGCCCTCCCACAATGAGTTAAACACATCACCTAAATAAAAAGCAAGCGTAAAGCTGGCAAAAATAAAAGCCAGCAACATACTTATTGTGACAACTACGTCGGTAATAATACTTGCTAAAATTGAAGTTCCACCTTCAATAGCCTCATATTTTAAAAGCTTAAAACGCGTTTCGGCGTATTCTTTTAACTGATCAATAATAGGTGGTAATGGCGGTGGTGTTTCTTTTTTGGCTTCCATAGGTGTTTGTTTGTATTATAATTTTATAATCCCGGATAACTCATATAGGATGAATTATCCGGGTAATTTAAAATTATGCGTGTTCCAAATCGTCCTGGTATTCTTCTTCAGCGCCCCTAATCTTTGATTTAATGTTTCCAACCACCTTGTCTTTTAAGCCAACCAGGTTATCAATTTCGGCCGCGGCGGTTTCTTTGATAGATTCGCCCAGGTTTTTTAATGATTCTGTAAGCTTATCGCGTGTTTCATCTCCCTTATCCGGAGCAAATAAAATACCTAAAGCTGCCCCTGCTGCCAGGCCTGCAAGTAAAGCAACAACTACTTTTGTGTTATCGTTCATTGTAATATAATTTAAAAATTGAACATTTGATTGATTAATACTAATACCTTGCCAAATATCATTAATTGTATTATTTGAATGCAATTAATGTATAAATTGTTTTTTGTTTGTTGCGTTTTTGATGCTGTGTGTACAAAAGTATCCAATATACGTGTCAGTTTTCCGGCACAGTACGTATCCGCTCCAGGCGGTCGGCAGCCAAACGGTTGGTTTCGTAAATCTCCATCAGCAGTAAAAAGTACGATAATAATACCGGCCCAAAAACCAGGCCCAAAATCCCAAAAAGAGGTATCCCGATAAATACCCCGATGATGGATATTATTGGGTGCGTATTGGCTATACGTTTATTGATGATCATCCTTAAAAAATTATCTACATTACCAATAAACAACAAGCCATAAGCCAGCAGCAAAACGCCCTGCAAGTTATGTCCCTGCGCAAACAGCACTATGCTTGCCGGTATACACAATGTTGGTGCGCCCACAACCGGTAAAAACGAAATAAATATAGCAATAACCCCCCAGAATACAGGATCGGGTATGCCAAATATCAAAAAGCCGTTGGCCAGCAGCACTCCCTGTGTTATGGCTATTATTCCTTGTCCTAAAACGTTCGAATAGGTAGAATCGCGTAGGGCGGCTGCAAATTTTAATGCATGCTGCTCCCTGAATGGCGCATACTTAAGTAATCCGGCTTCAAATTCCCTCATCTGCGTAAGCATAAAATACAAAATAAAGTACAAAACCAGCAATGTTATGATAATGCTGGCCGCGCTGCTTAATATGGATGGAAATAAACCTGTGGCAATAGTGCCCAGTTTTTGAAGTGTATCTTCGGCAAAGTGTGGCTGATTAAGGTTTGCACCTGTAAAAGCATCAATTTTTGAAGTCCATTGCTCAATGGGAAGCTCTTTAAGATTTATGCTTGATATTTTCCCTACAACCATAATACTCAGTGTAAGAAAAGGAATAACAATAATAATAAGGGAGGTAAAAATAATGAGCAGTGCAACCGGCGCTTTTGGCCAGCCCCGTTTCTCGGCCAGGTTAATATACAGCGGCCTGAAAATAGTGTACAACACTATTGCCCCAAGTATGCTGCTGAACAAACCGCTAAGCGCATAAAGCAAAAAACATCCCAGTAAAATGATGCTTGCCAGGATGATATTATTGCGCTGCTTATAGTTAAAAATTGACATTAAAGGCTTGGAGTTTTTTTCAGAAAGTCAGGAAAAAAGAGCCAGGATAAGACTAACGATCAAAAAGTTCCCTGCTGATCTTTATCTATTGATTCTCTTCATTTATAAACAAAAAAACGCCAAAAAGTTTTAGCGTTTTTGAAAGAATATACGCTGTATTTAAGGTTTATCCGTATTGTTTAACAGGTTATTTATTTTGGTTGCACTTGTTGTAATAGTATCAATATAAAACAGGCAATCATCAGTAATATCGGGCAGTTCATATTTTAGCTGCTCAAGTGCAAGGTGAATGTTTGAAAGCTGATTTTTTATATCGTGCTTCAGCTTGCGCATATTTTCATCCTCTCCTTCCCTATGTTGTTGCAGTAACCCCATCGTTATTTAAGATTGATGGCCTTCATTTTATTATACAATGTTTTCCTGTCTATTTTCAATATTTCGGCAGCCCTGGTCTTGTTAAAGTTTACTTCCCTTAAAACCCTGATAATAGTTTCATACTCGGCCTCAAGCGCTGCGTTTTTCAGATCATGGCGATTTTCCCTTACTTCCGGAGCATCGTTTACTGATGAATTGTGAAAGCTATCAAACGATGGTGTTTTAAAGTTCGAGATCTCCAGCGGTAATGCTTTCATGGTTATCTCATTATCCTCAGCAAGTAATGCGGCCCTCCTGATCACGTTTTTTAGCTCGCGAATGTTTCCCGGCCAGCGATAATTCATAAAGCAATCAACCACCTCGGGCGAAAACGTATCTACATTGCGCCCCAGTTCGTTGTTGGCTATTCTTAAAAAATGATCGGCCAGCAGCATAATATCGTTACCACGATCGCGCAAAGGCGGCATATAAATGGTAAACTCATTAAAGCGATGGTACAGGTCTTCTCTGAATTTTCCTTTTTGGATACCATCCTGAAGGCTCTCGTTAGTAGCTATAATAATGCGCACATCAAGGTCTATCTCTTTGGTGCTGCCTATCCTTTTAACCTTACGCTCCTGCACGGTACGCAACAGGGCGGCCTGAATTTCATAAGATAGGTTACCTACCTCATCCAAAAACAAGGTACCGCCGTTGGCCATTTCAAAGTGCCCTATCTTTGTGTATAGCGCGCCCGTGAATGATCCTTTTTCATGACCAAAAAACTCACTGGCAGCCAGCTCTTTGGTTAGCGAACCACAATCCATAGCAATAAATGGCTGATTATTGCGCGGACTGTTCAGGTGGATACTTTTGGCTACCGACTCTTTACCCGTCCCGCTCTCGCCCAAAATGATCACGCTGTAGTTGGTTGGTGCAACAAGTTCAATCTGCCTCAAAAGTTCTTTTGAAGCCTTGCTGGTACCTGCAACAAATTCACTTGCAAAAACCTGCTTTTTATGCTCCCTGCTTTTTGACTTGTCAGCTACTACAGAAGTAGCATTTTCCGTGTCTTCAACCAGGGCATAATGTGTTTCAACGGCTTTATTAATGGTATTTAATATTTCGTCGGGGTACAAGGGCTTGGTAATGTAATCATAGGCGCCCATTTTAATGAGCTCAACAGCCATTTTAATATCCGAGTAGCCGGTAATAATGATAACACCGGTTTTTGGATACTGTGTTTTGATGTTACGTAACATTTCCCGTCCATCCGTATCCTCCAACCTAAAATCGCAAAGTACAAGGTTGTATTCGCCTTCTTTAAGTGCCTCCATTCCGCCTGTGCCGCTTGTGGCGGTGCTTACTTCAAAGCCATTGCGTGTTAAAAATTTAGATAGCAACAAGCCTACATTAACTTCATCATCAATGATGAGGATTTTCTTCATATTAGTTATAACAGGTGGTAAAATGTATTAAAGCCGTTAAGTTACAAACAATGTTGCTAATTTTAGGATGTTTTATTTAATTATAGTTTTTCACAGGTTAAAAAAATATCCGAAAACAAAAAAGGGAAGCCTGATCTGGCCTCCCTTCTTTGTTCAATTTTTTAATAGGTATAAGTAGGATCGATATTAAAACCCGTATGCTACACGTACACCTATAAAGTTTACTTTACTGGCATCAACACCGCTTGCATATTTGGTAGTTGCTTCGTAACGTACACCTGCATCAATAAAGCTGCCCGCACTTACCGGGAACTGAACACCTATTTGTGGAGCATAAACAAAGGCAGTTGATTTATTGGCACCAACATCAGATTTGTTTAGCAAAAACGCCGCGCCAGCTTCACCCTGTACATAAAAATTCTCAACCGGGAAGAATTTTAAACCGGCTTTTACAGGTATTAAATGAAAATCGGGTGCATCAAGATTAGCAATACCGCCAATATCTTTTTTACCAAAAATATTGTTGTAACCCGCGTTAACAGTTGCAAATAACTGGTTTTTGTACAAAGGGATGTCTGCCTGTACCGAACCACCTAAGTTCCATTTGTAGTTATCTTTAAAATTGCCAACAGGGATACCCGCATCAACACCAATGCTGTAACGGATACCACCCGGGGTAGTAGTTGATGATGTAGTGCTGGTAGTGGTGGTAGTTGTTTGTGCTTTTGCGCCCAATCCCAATCCGGCAAAAGCTAAAATTAAAGCTGAAATTTTGAATGTATTTTTCATAACAATTGTTGTGTTTTTGATTTTATTTGTTTTAAACACATGGCAAAGTAAAGCACCAGATGATATATGATTTTTCATCCCAAAGTCACGAATATTTAAGCGTTTGATTAACAATAATTTATTTTTTGACCATCCGGGTATCAAGGTCAGCTCATTGTAAAATAAGGCAGCGATTGCTTTTTTATTGTCAGAATTGACGCAGAATCAACATGGGTTTGGAAGGGGAAAAATTAATTTTTCTGCGTGAAATGGGTATTATTCTCAATGGAGACTGAAATTTGAAGAAAAAAAGTTACGCAATCTTTCTTTGTGGGCTCACGTAGATTTGTCATCCTGAACGAAGTGAAGGATCTATTCGCAGACTGTACAGGACGAAGAAGCATGGCGGAGAGTAGATCCTTCACTTCTTTCAGGATGACAAAAGAGTTTCTTTAGCAAATACGTAATAGATAGAATCAGAGGGGGTTTTTACTTTCCCTTAAACTCCGCCTTGCGTTTTCCTAAAAAAGCAGCTACACCTTCTTTAAAATCTTCGGTGCCGAAGCATTTGCCAAACTCTTCTATTTCGGTTTGAAAACCATTTACGCCATCATTTAATCCTGCATTTACCGACCGGATAGCGGCAGCAAGGGCTAAAGGAGCCCGAAGCAGTATTTTATGCATTAGCTCCCCGGCTTTTTCCAGCAGGGATCCCTGGTCAACTACATGTGTAACCAGTCCATAATGGAGCGCCTCGGCGGCGGTAATCATATCGGCTGTAAGTATCATTTCAAGCGCCTTGCCTTTGCCCACCAGTTGGGCCAGGCGCTGGGTACCACCATAGCCGGGTATTAATCCCAATGTTACTTCGGGCAGGCCCATTTTAGCAGTTTCGGCAGCTATACGGATATGGCAGGCCATGGCCAGTTCAAGGCCCCCGCCTAAAGCAAAGCCATTTATAGCCGCAAGTACAGGTTTGCTGCCATTAGCAATCTGGTCAAAAACTTTAGTTTGGTAATTGCGGGCAAGTGAGGTTCCGGCATCGGCATCCAGATCGGCAAATTCGCTGATATCGGCCCCGGCAACAAAAGCCTTCGCTCCTGCCCCGGTTATAATAATACCGCCTATGGCCGAATTATTAAATGCATCAAAAAAAGCGGTATGCAGTTCGGCAAGGGTTTCCTTATTAAGCGCGTTGAGTTTATTTTCGCGGTTGATAGTGATATATTGTATGCGATCCTGGTTGGTGATCAATAAATTTTGAAATTTCATTGCAACTGTTATTTAAAAGTTACGGTGCTCATGTACCCAGCCTGTTATATATTTAACAATGTCCTGGGTGCTGGTTCCGGGTGGAAAAAGTTCGCCTACACCCTGTTCTTTCAGCGCTATCATATCATCATTGGGGATAATACCCCCGCCGGTAACCAGCACATCATCCATCTCCTTCTCCTTTATTAATTTGAGTATCCTGGGGAAAACGGTCATGTGCGCCCCGGATAATATGGAGATACCAATAGCATCCACATCCTCCTGCAGGGCGGTATTTACCACCATTTCGGGTGTTTGGCGCAAACCGGTATAAATTACCTCCATGCCGGCATCGCGCAGCGAGGTAGCAATAATGCGTGCCCCGCGGTCGTGCCCGTCAAGCCCTACTTTGGCAACTAAAACGCGGATGGGTCGGTTAAAGGTATTACTCATGTAAACCGGATTGGTTGTGGTAAAAGTAATAAGAAAATTATGATGTTGTGTTATTTGACTCACGCAAAGGCGCTAAGACGCAAAGAAAGCTTTATTTAATATATTATGGAATTATGTATAACTTAATCCTATGGTAAGGAGGCAATAGCTACAGCAATCAAAAAGCCGTCTTATTTTGCAACACTCACCAAACCAATTTTAATACATCAGCGGGCTTTCTTTAAAAAAGGACCTTGAGAGCGTATACTAAGTAATGTGTACAATGCAACAGGCATCCACCTCAGGTTTCTCTGCGAGAGAATCTAAGGGAATACGAGTTGATCCTTTGCGCCTTAGCGTCTTTGCGCGAGTACCTCCGAACACTTAATGAATTTTGAATCTGAAAAGCCTAATGGCTAATAACTAAAAATCACCAAACCAATTTATAGCCAAATCCGCGTACGGTAATGATCTGCACGTTGGGATCGGCTTTTAAATGCCCCCGCAGCCTGCTGATAAATACGTCCAGGCTGCGGGCGTTAAAAAAACTATCATCGCCCCAAATACTTTCCAGGAGCATTTTGCGTGGTATTACTTCATGCCGATTTTTACATAATAGTTTCAGGATATCACTCTCGCGGTTGGTTAACTGCCAATTATTGATGCCTTGCTTAACCACATTTTTAAAAGGGACAAAAGTAATACTGCCAATCTGGTAGCTTTCATTTAGCGCCTTTACCTGCCCGGAAGTATTGAGCAGGCGGTTATCACTTAGCAATACTTTTATCCTTATAATCAATTCCTCAACACTAAAAGGCTTTTTTAAATAATCATTGGCGCCCGATTCAAAACCAGCTACAACATCTTTTGGTTGCGAACGCGCGGTTAAAAAAATGATCGGGGTAATTTTGTCGGCCCGGCGTACCTGCCTGGCAACCTCAAACCCGTCCATTTTAGGCATCATAATATCAAGCACTAAAATATCAGGTTTGTTGCTTTTATATTTTTGTATGGCTTGCTCGCCATTGGCGCACAATGTTACCTCAAAGCTGTTTTCCTCCAGGCTTTCGCGTACAATATGCGCCAGGGAAAGCTCGTCTTCGGCTAATAGTATGCGTGTTTTATTCATCTTATAAAGGTATCGAAACAATAAACTCAGTCCCGGCATTCACTTCACTTTTTACCGAAACCCCGCCGCCATGAGCTTCTGCAATATACTTAACATAGTTTAAGCCAAGGCCGGTGCCTTTTACATTATGCACATTGCCGGTAGGCACACGGTAAAACTTTTCGAAAATACGGTTAAGGTGTGCAGACGGGATCCCTATCCCATTATCCTTAATGGAAAAAGCAGCCATGTTATGGTTTTTATACAAGTCTATTTTTATGTCGACGGGCTCGTGGCTATACTTTACAGCATTATCCAAAACATTCAGCAGTACATTTTTAAAGTGTAATTTATCTGCCACTATCTGGCTTATGTTGTCCCCGTTACTATAGGTAATGTTTATTGCCTTATCTGTTTTTGATTTTTCGGCAGTGATGAGCTCATTTATCATTTCATCAACTCCAATTTTCTCTTTTACCAATGTAATTTCCTTGCTTTCAAAAGCTGCTACATCAAGCACCTTGCTCACCAATTCATTCAACCTGCTCAATTCTTTACGTGATGTTTCCAGGTAACGCCGGGTCTTTTCGGGATCATTTAATACATTGAATTTTTGCAGTCCCTCAATAGCAACAGTAATAGTGGCGATGGGGGTTTTTAATTCGTGCGTCATGTTATTAATAAAATCATCCTTTAAGTCGCCCAGCGCTCTTTGTTGGTTCAGGGTTTTAATAATGTAGTAAAAACAAAATATGGTAAACAAAATAAGCAGCGCTGATAACGAAAGAGTAATTATCATTCCTTTTATAACCGCATATTGCGGGTTACGAAATTTGGCTTTGGTGTATAAATGATTAAAAATTGTGTGGGTTAGCAATACAAAACCGTGATAGTTATAAGAATACTCACTGGTTTCGCTGTAATGCGAATTTGTTTTTTGCGGTAATGTTGGTTTTTCAGAAAAACTTAAGTTAAACGGCGAATAGATACGCATTTTATGCAATGCTGTTTTTAAATAATTGCTAAGCTTTAAACTATCAGCCTGCCTGTAATTTTCTGGCAATTCATAAACACCACTCTTAACTATTTGGTGATGGGCAAATATGCTATCACTTGGAATGTTACTATGCGCTTTTAAATATGCCGCTATTTCACCGTAATGAGCAGATATATCTGACATGCTAAATATCATATCGATCTGATTCATTAAAGCAGGCACATAAAATGCCGTTTCTGTAACCACCTCCGGTAATGTGGCTTTATGACTTATTTTTCGCCGGTAAAAATCAAACGCATTATTAGTTATATGGAACGGCTCACCAAGTCTTGTTTGCTGGTTTGATATCCAGATGCTAAGCTGCTTATGTACGGTATCCGCCTCATGAAGAGTATCTATTTTAATAACTGTACCAGGGGCCGAAAGCCGCTTTACAATTACTTTCCTGATAGAATCAAAATAATCTTTTTTGCAGCTGTCCAAAGCGCCCTGCATGGCAACATCAATATTACCATCAAATGTTTTCTTATTTACGCTATAGGCATTAATGCTCCAATAGGATTGAAAAATGATAATTCCGGTTAGCGATAATACGATCAGAACAAATACAACTTTAAGCTTCTTTTTCATTTTAAATTGATTGATGAAGGTAAAAGTAAATACACCAATACCAACCAGGTCAATCTGTTAACATTGCTTAACATTAAATAAGATAGGTTAAACATGAACACTTACCTCATCCATCTCAAAAAATAAATTTTAACTTTGGCCCTGTTATGACGATCAGTGCGGCAACCCCATTTAATTTACTCAACCAGGATCTTTTATTGCTACCCCAAAAAGCCATTTACTGGCAGCAGCAAAAAGCTTTAATTATTGCCGATGTGCATTTTGGCAAGGTAGGGCATTTCCGTAAAGCAGGCATAGCCGTGCCAAGGGATATGGAACAAAGCGACCTGGCTACCATATCCGACCTGATTTATGAACATCAACCCGAAAAGCTACTGTTCCTTGGCGACCTGTTCCACAGTGATATGAACAATGACTGGGATTGGTTCATTCTTTGGCGCAGCCAGTTCCCCGCTCTGCAGATCATCCTAATAAAAGGTAATCACGATATTATTGCCGACAGCCACTACCAAAAACTGAACATCGAACTACATGATGAACTGCTGATGGCTCCGTTCCTGATGCTGCACCACCCCTTGCCCGATGATGCACTGCAAAACGCTGCCGGTTATGTTTTTTGCGGGCATATTCACCCTGGGGTAAACCTTAGCGGCAAGGGAAGGCAAAGCATCACCCTGCCCTGTTTTGCATTTAGCGGCAGGCAGGCTATACTACCCTCCTTTGGCAAATTCACCGGCAAAGTGGCTATTCGCAGCCAGCGAAAAGATAAAATATTTGCTGTTTTGAAGGATAAGGTAATTGTTATTGCCTAACCACGCGGCCTTGCAGCAAGCATTTTACGCATAAAAGGAGTGTAATTGCATTGTAATTTCTTAGATTGATTCTAAATAGCTTTTTCGCGGTTAATAAGCCGGATGCATTTATATCTTTTGGCATTTAATAAATACTTTTGCCAAAATAAATCTAATTCATAATGAGCGAAATTAAACAAACCTTTAACTCATCGCTGGGAAAAAAGCTTATCATGGCTTTAACAGGCTTGTTTTTGTGTACTTTTATTATAGTACACCTTGGGGGCAACCTGTTGTTATTTAGCAACGATAACGGCTTTGGTTTTAATGTGTATGCCAATTTTTTAACACATTTTCCACCTATCGAGGTTATTGCATACCTGCTTTACCTTTCAATCCTGGTACATGCGCTATACGCGCTTATTTTAACGGTTAAAAACCGTAAGGCACGCCCGGTTGGTTATGCGGTGGCCGCAAAATCTGATGCAAGCTGGTCATCAAAAAACATGGGGTTGCTGGGTTCAATCCTGTTTTTATTCATCGTGATTCACATGGGCGATTTTTGGTTCAAGTATAAATATACCAACGATGTTGCTTTTAAGGAGTACCGCACAGATCTGGCAACAGGTAAAACAACCGAGTCTGCTTATACTCCGGCATCTGAAGACTTTAACCACTCTGTATCTACCGAAAACAATGTAGAAATAGTTAGGTTAAAAAACCTGCATGCACGTGTGGTATATAGCTTTAGCCACTTGTGGTATGTGCTTTTCTATGTAATTGCTATGGGCGCACTATCGTTCCACCTGCTGCATGGTTTCCAAAGCGCTTTCCGTACACTGGGCTGGGTACACCGTAAATACACGCCTATAGTATACGCGGTAGGCACATGGTTCTTTGCGGTGATTATTCCGCTGCTTTTTGCAGCCATGCCGGTGTACTACTATTTTTTTGTACGCTAAATAAAGGTTGATTAAGTTAGATTAGGTTGATTTAGTTTGGACAAGTGAGTTATTAACCACTCACTACTCACCCAATCAACCACTCACTAAATATAAAATAGATAAGAAATGAGTTTAGATGCTAAAATTCCTCAAGGCCCATTAGCCGAAAAATGGAGCAAGCATAAATTTGACCTGAAGCTGGTTAACCCGGCCAACAAGCGTAAATACGATATTATTATTGTAGGTACAGGTTTGGCAGGCGCATCAGCCGCGGCTTCATTGGCCGAGCTGGGTTATAACGTAAAATCTTTTTGTTTCCAGGATAGCCCCCGCCGTGCGCACTCAATTGCAGCACAGGGTGGTATCAACGCAGCAAAAAACTACCAGAACGATGGTGACAGCGTGCACCGTTTGTTTTACGATACTATAAAAGGTGGCGATTACCGTGCCCGCGAAGGTAACGTGTACCGCCTTGCCGAAGTATCTGTTAATATAATTGACCAATGTGTTGCACAGGGCGTTCCCTTTGCACGCGAGTATGGTGGCTTGCTGGATAACCGTTCGTTCGGTGGTTCGCAGGTGTCACGTACGTTTTATGCACGCGGCCAAACCGGGCAACAACTACTTTTAGGCGCTTACTCGGCATTAAACCGCCAGATTCACGCCGGCAAGGTAAAAATGTACACCCGTACCGAAATGCTGGATGTTGTTACCATAGATGGCCATGCCAAAGGTATTGTTACCCGTAACATGATCACCGGTGCTATTGAAACACATGCAGGCCACGCGGTATTGTTATGTACCGGTGGATACAGCAACGTGTTCTATTTGTCAACAAATGCAATCGGTTCAAATGTAACCGCTGCCTGGAGAGCACACAAACGCGGTGCTTTCTTTGGTAACCCTTGCTATACCCAAATTCACCCAACATGTATCCCGGTAACCGGCGACCACCAGTCAAAGCTTACGCTGATGTCTGAGTCGTTACGTAACGATGGTCGCGTTTGGGCGCCTAAAACTGTAGAGATTGCCGAGCAGTTGCGTAAAGGAACACTTAGGGCCGACCAGGTTAAAGAGGACGACCGCGATTACTTCCTGGAACGTAAATATCCGGCGTTTGGTAACCTTGTTCCGCGCGACGTGGCCTCACGTAACGCAAAGGAAATGGTTGAAGAGGGTAAAGGTGTAGGCGGCTCGGGCTTTGCCGTATTCCTTGACTTTGCCGATGCTATCAAGCGTTTAGGCGAAGAAACAGTGAAAGCAAAATATGGTAACCTGTTTGATATGTATATCCAGATTACAAATGAGAACCCATACAAACAGCCAATGCGAATTTACCCTGCGGTTCACTATACCATGGGCGGACTTTGGGTTGATTATAACCTGAGCACCAATGTACCGGGTTTATATGCCTTGGGCGAATGTAATTTCTCTGATCACGGCGCCAACCGGTTAGGTGCTTCTGCTTTGATGCAGGGTTTATCTGATGGTTATTTTGTGATCCCTTATACCCTTGGCGATTACCTGGCTAAAATTGGTCCTAAAAAAGTGGATACCTCGCACCCTGCTTTTGAAGCAACTAAAAAGGATGTGATTACCTATATCAATAAATTACTGGCTTTAAAAGGAACCAAAACTGTTAACGAATACCACCGCGACCTTGGCCACATCATGTGGGAATATTGCGGAATGGCCCGTACAGAAGAAGGGCTGAAAAAAGCCAAAGGCCTGATACAGGCACTAAAAGCTGATTTCTGGAAAAACGCCATTGTAACAGGCGAAAATGAAGAAGTAAACGCTTCGCTGGAAAGAGCAGGCCGGATTGCCGACTTTATTGAACTGGGCGAACTGATGGTTGATGATGCACTGATGCGCCGCGAATCATGCGGTGGTCACTTCAGGGTTGAATCGCAAACCGAAGATGGAGAAGCCAAACGTGATGATGAAAACTTTGCGTTTGTTGCAGCCTGGGAATTTAAAGGTGAAAACCAGCCCGAAGTGTTACACAAAGAACAATTGGTATTTGAATCAGTTCATTTATCACAACGAAATTATGCTTAGTAGCGGTGCAGTAGCAAGTATATAGTATCAAGTAGCAAGACTTGAAAAACTTAAATACCCAATACAAATTACTTGATACTTGATACTAACTACTTGATACTAAAAATTTGATACAAAATCTTAAAGAGATGAGTAACGGAAATATGAACCTGACGCTGAAAGTATGGCGTCAAAAAAACGCTCAGACATCGGGCAAATTTGTGACTTACAAGGCCGAAAATATTTCGCCTGATATGTCATTCCTGGAAATGCTTGACGTTGTTAACGAAAGTTTGACCCATAAAGGCGACGAGCCGATCAACTTTGACCACGATTGCCGCGAAGGTATTTGCGGCATGTGTTCGTTGTATATCAACGGTCACCCGCATGGGCCAAAAAGGGGTATTACAACCTGCCAGCTGCACATGCGTACCTTTCATGACGGCCAAACCATCACTATTGAGCCATGGCGCGCCTCTGCTTTCCCGGTTATAAAAGATCTGGCGGTTGATCGTTCCGCGTTCGACAGGATCCAGCAGGCGGGCGGTTATGTATCAGTTAATACTGGCGGCGTACCAGATGGTAACGCCATAGCTATCCCCAAAGTAATTGCCGACGAGGCCTTTAACTCTGCTACCTGCATAGGTTGCGGCGCTTGTGTTGCTGCCTGTAAAAATGCTTCGGCCATGCTTTTTGTTGGGGCTAAGATCACCCAGTTAGGCTTATTGCCACAAGGCCAGCCAGAGCGCTATCGCCGTGCACAATCAATGGTAGCCCAAATGGACGAGGAAGGATTTGGCAGTTGTACCAACACAGGTGCATGCGAAGCCGAATGCCCTAAAGAAATTAAGCTAACCAACATCGCCCGCATGAATAATGATTTCTTCAGCGCAAAGCTGTTTAGGGAAGAAGAAATTCACGAAGAAAAGCACTAAGCTAATTTGATTGCAAATATCAAAAGGCCCGGGAGTTTTCCGGGCCTTTTTGGTTATTGTATTATGATTAATTTCATTACTGTGTATTTACAAATACGTTCTGCAATGCCCTGGAAGGCTGTGGATCTACACCCGGAAAGAAGGTGCGCTGTTTGTCGGCCAACGTTTTTAAATAATCATTTAACATATTGCCTGCCTGTGAGATAGCATTGCCTGTATCAGTACCCCCGGCCCCGCAGCTGTTTTTTGTAAACTGAATTGTATGGATCCGGGTAGTTTGCCATTTAATAATGTTAATCCTTATGGTCCACGCATAATAAAAATAGTAATCAATGCGTAATAACCCAAATTCTCCATTATATAAGCTGGCATCGCCGTTAAGCTTCTTTGTATAAAATTGCAGTTGTTGGTCGGTTATTATTTGCAGGTTTGCCGAAGAAAGGTCACCACCACAATCGGCATACTCATTATCATATTCTTCTTTAAGATTATTAAAATCGGTAAGATATTCAACATACAGGTGGTCATAGATCTCCTGGGTGGCAATCAACGTATGCCTGTTATGGGCGGCCCCTTCTTTTATATGCTCATTAAAGTTTAAATGTGCCCTCTCTTCAATTTCGCTTTTGGTTCGCCCGCATTCACTACAAAATAACCCTTTCCTGTATTCCTGCACATTAAATTCATACTTTTTACGCCTGTCTTCAATTTTTACTTTAATCCTTTCCACCTTTATTTTACAACCATCATCAGCAACGTCGGCAAGCACAGTTGTTTGTGCCAACGCAGGATAATTTGCCAGGAAAAAGATTATACCTAAAATAGTTTTCATATTAAAGTACGATAAGCTTGAAACAGGCTGGTTTAAATATATGGTTACTACCAAATTAAGCAGAATACTTGGTATAAATTCCATATCTGGCCATTATTTGAGCAATTGTAAACTAAGTTGTATAATAACCAGGCATCATGTAAACCCTAATGCGGGTATTTTCTATAAAAGGTGACCTATACCTGCAATTTAA
>NZ_JBFUKX010000042.1:0-98747 GCF_056400605.1 Mucilaginibacter sp. P5_A4
CGGTTTCTTAAGTTAAATATTATGTATTTACAGTTAATTAGTGGTGTTTACTGAAAAAAATTATAAAAAAAACATTAAATCATAGTGATTTTTGTAAAAAAGATTTAAATTCGCCTTATTAATTGGCGAGATTAATACAAAAACTATCAATAGAACCCCAACTTTACAAATTAATTAAAAATGGCAACTAAACTCGAGTACATTTGGCTTGATGGGTACAAACCAACACAAAGCCTGCGTAGCAAAACAAAGATCGTAAAAGATTTCAGCGGTAAAGTAGAAGATCTGGATAACTGGAGCTTTGACGGCTCATCAACCGAACAAGCACCAGGTGGCTCATCAGATTGTATCTTAAAACCAGTTTTTGTAGTGCCAGATCCACAAAGAAAAAGTGCTTACCTGGTAATGTGCGAAGTTTTAGATTCAACAGGTAAACCTCATGAGTCAAACGGTCGTGCCCTTATACAGGATGATGATAATGATTTCTGGTTCGGTTTTGAGCAGGAATACTTTTTATGGGATCCTAAAACTAATAAACCACTTGGTTTCCCGGCTGGCGGTTACCCAGGCCCACAAGGTCCATACTATTGCTCTGTAGGCGCAAATAATGCTTACGGCCGCGAAATTGTTGAAGAACACTTAGACGTGTGTTTAGAAGCCGGCTTAAATGTTGAAGGTATTAATGGCGAAGTAGCAGCAGGTCAGTGGGAATTCCAGATTTTTGCTAAAGGCGCTAAAGAAGCTGGTGACCAGATTTGGGTTGCACGTTATTTATTAGAAAGAATTGGCGAAAGCTATGGCGTATCTATCAACTGGCATTGCAAACCGCTTGGTCAATTAGACTGGAACGGTTCTGGTATGCACGCTAACTTCTCAAATACAACTTTACGTACTGCAAACAGCAAAGCTACTTTCGAAGCTATCTGCGAGTCATTCCGTCCTGCGGTTACTGAGTGTATTGCTGTATACGGTGCCGATAACGATCAGCGCTTAACCGGTAAACACGAAACTGCTTCAATTACCGATTTCAGCTATGGTGTATCTGACCGTGGTGCTTCTATCCGTATCCCACTTTACGCTGTTGAGCATAACTGGAGTGGTTACCTTGAAGATCGTCGTCCTAACTCGGCTGCTGATCCATATAAAGTAGCAGCGGTGATTATTAAAACTGTAAAAACAGCTAAAGTTTAATCCCCCACATATACTTCTAATTTTAATTTTCCCCTGGTTGTAAAACACCCAGGGGATTTTTTTATGCCTTATATATCAGCTCTGTTAGTAAGGTGCTGCAAATAATCGCCATTAACTATTTGTGCAAGTTTGTTAACCGGCCAATTATACAGATAAACCCAGCAGGTTACAACTCCATGAGCTGCTTCCACTTCAACCAACTCCCTTACATACTCATGAGGTTGTGGTTCGGCGGGGCCAATGCCCTCGTAATCATCAATTGTTTTCAATATGCTGCCTGGCTCATCCATTAAATAAATACCGCCATGAACATATTGTTGTGTATTTGTATCAGCTATAGCACCCGGGTATTCACCAACATCATAAAGCCTGCCTTTAAATTTGCCCAGCCCCACCGGCGTACAATGTTGCTGCAGATAATTGCCAAACTCATTTCCACTCATGAGCAGCGTTCCATAAACAAATAAATACTGGTTTGTTGTTGACATTAAATAAAACTGTTGCAAACAAAGGTAATACCTAAATCGTATGAATATTTGTAAACACTAAAGGCATTTTTTTATGTTTACACCATAATGGCGGCCTTGCTAAATTGAAACCGGCCTTATATTTTATACCATGAACCACGAACAGATTAAAGCGTATATAGAAGAAAATAACATCCAGAAAATAAAATTTGCATTTGCCGATATTGATGGTGTTTTGCGTGGCAAGGTTATTCATCCTAAAAAATTTATTGAAGGCCTGCAAAGCGGCTATGGCTTTTGCGATGTGGTTTTTGGGTGGGATAGCAGTGATGCCTGTTATGATAACGTAAAGCTTACCGGCTGGCATACCGGTTATCCCGATAAACTTTGCCGTATTGATTTGAATACCCTTCGTAACATACCGTGGCAGGACAATATCCCCTTCTTTTTGGCCGATTATAGCGATCCTAACGGCGATGCACTCCCGGCCTGTCCGCGTAGTTTGTTAAAAAAAATAGTAAAAGAATGTGAAGACCTGGGCTACCACGCCGAATTTGCACAAGAGTTTGAGTGGTTCAACTTCAGGGAAACACCGCAATCCATCAACGACAAGGGCTTTACCAGTATCAATACCCTTACGCCGGGAATGTTTGGCTATTCCATATTACGAACCTCGCAAAACAGCGATTTTTATTACGACCTGTTTAACCTGCTTACGCAATTCAATATCCCGATAGAAGGTTTGCATACCGAAACAGGCCCTGGCGTTTACGAAGCAGCCATTGCTCATGATGAGGTTTTGGCTGCTGCCGATAAAGCTGTACTTTTTAAAACCGCCGTTAAAGAAATTGCTTATAAGCACGGCATTATGGCATCATTTATGGCCAAATGGTCCGAAAACCTGCCTGGCTGCAGCGGCCACATCCACCAAAGCCTTTGGAGTAAAGATAAAGCCGACAACCTGTTTTACAATGCCAATGATCCAAACAAAATGAGCGATCTGCATAAGCATTATCTTGCTGGTCAGTTATACTGCCTGCCGCACCTGCTGCCTATGTATGCCCCAACCATTAACAGTTATAAACGTTTGGTTGAAGGTGCCTGGGCTCCTACCACCATTACCTGGGGGGTAGATAACCGTACCACGGCACTGCGCGTTATAAACACAACACCTGGTTATACCCGGTTAGAAACCCGCATACCAGGTTCAGATACCAACCCTTACCTGGCTATTGCCGCCGCCTTGGCTTCGGGCTTATACGGTATAAAAAATAAATTACCATTAAACATACAGCCTACCGTAGGTAATGGCTATGAGGATAAAAGCAACGGCGTGCTGGCCAAAAACCTGTTTGATGCCGCCACAGATATGCAAAACTCGCCTGTTGCCAGGGAGCTTTTTGGAGAGGGTTTTGTAGAGCACTTCACCCAAACACGCCTGTGGGAGCACCGCCAATATGCAAAACATGTTACGGATTGGGAATTGAAAAGGTACTTTGAGATAATCTGATTATTATTGCGCACATTTGCACCCGCAAAATTCTAATTATAAACCAATTTTAAAAATGGATTATTCCATCATTGTTAAAAAAGCATGGGAAGGTTATGATGCTTCAAAAACCATCAGGCTTATTGAGGATATCAGCGCAATGGTATCTACCAACCATGTGTACCGCATTACTTTTGATGATGATGATATCATCATAGCTAAACTATCTTATTTTGGCAAGTTTGAAAACTTTAAAGAAGATCACCGCATCATCCAAACGTTAGCCAATAACCTGCTTTACCCGTTCGAAAATTTACTTGCCCGTTCCCTGCTTAAAAATAACAGGGTATATATTTACCATTACAAACACGGCAAAACAGATGCCTGGGTGGTTTTTTATAATCCTACCCGCATATTAAACCGCTTACCGCGCAGATTGGACGAAAATCAAATTAAAAAGCTTGGCCAGCAGGTTGGTAAATTTCATAAGGCTTGTTCAAGGGTCAAAAATGTATTACCCAAATCCTCAAAAACGTTACGTACCGATATTTCTGCCTTGATGCACCAGCTGGAAACCAACGAGAAACAGTTTGGCAGCGCCATGCAGGCCGATTTCCTGAAGTATCACTGCGATACCTTTATGAAAAACCGGTCGAAATACAACATGAGCTCGTTCGAGATCATCCCGGTATTCATCGACTGGAACATAGGCAACTTCTCGGTTACTCCAAATCTTGAACTTTATTCGCGCTGGGATTATGACTGGTTCAGGATGAGCTACCGGGTGTTGGATTTTTACTTTTTCAGTCGTGTGGTATCAAACGTAGGAGATCGCACGGTATTTAGCTATGTGATCAATACCATGATGGAAGACAGGTTTATACTGTTCCTGAAAGAATATCACAAGGTAAACCCGCTTACCGCCGATGAGATCAGGTTTATGAAGGAGGCTTACCGCTTTTTTATCCTGAACTATGTAATAAAAGATGGAAAACACTTTTTTAGTGAACAATATGCCCAAAAATTGCAAACAGAGGCCTTTAATACATACCTTCCGTCGGTCGACAGGGACTTTGATGCAGAAAAGATCATCGATGCACTTAAATTAAAATAGGCAATGCTTTAATATTTAAGCATATTGCAGCCTCATTACATCAAACATAAGCATGAAACGAATAGAAAACTTTAAATCCATCGTTGACAGGTATAAAGTTGTTTTTTTTGATGCATTTGGTGTACTCAAAAACTATAAGGGCCTGCTGCCCGGTATAGAGCGCACTTTCGACTACCTGGAACAGCAAAATAAAGAATATTACGTTGTTACCAATGATGCATCACGAAGCCCGGCGCAACTGGCAGAATCATATAATACCAAAGGCCTGCTTGCCATAACTCCCAACAGGATCATATCATCGGGCATGCTTACCAAAGATTATCTTGATTTGAAGGTAAGCGATGGTATTGTGGCCTATTTGGGTACACCCGATTCGGCACATTATATCGATAGCTCGGGTTTGCATACGTTGCCGGTAAGCCAGATAAACGAGGACAATATTGATAAGGTAAACGCCCTGGTATTTTTGGACGACGAAGGCTTTGATTGGTTTGATGACCTGAACAAGGCCGTAAATATTTTACGCAAAAGAACCATACCTGCTATTGTAGCCAATACAGACCGGGCCTATCCACGAACCAAGCACGATGTATCCATTGCCGTTGGTGGTTTGGCCAGCATGATTGAAGCAATTGTTGGCAAAGAGTTTATCCGCTTTGGTAAACCCGATTCGCAGATGTTCATGTTTGCTTATGACCTGCTGCGCGAACAAAGGCCAATCAGCAAAAAAGATATAGTTATGGTTGGCGATACCCTGCAAACCGACATTTTAGGCGGCAATAAATTTGGGCTGGATACAGTCCTGGTGCTATCAGGTAATACCCTGCCTTTTGATGCCGAGAACCGGATAATTGCCACCGGCATTGTCCCCACCTACATTTGCGATTCGGCAGTTGTAGAGTATGGAGAGTTTGGGTTTTAAATTCCAATTGCTATCCTGAGTGGTAAAATTTCGCGAAATTCTGAAGGGGGAATGACAAATCGGCGAAAGACTTACGAAGTTTTAAAAACTTCGTAAGTCTGGGATTCTCCTACTTGCCATGGGTAACTTGTTTCAATATTTCACAGGATGGGCAGTCTGCATACTGTACACCGTGCTTATGGGGTGCCGAAACGAGTTCGGTATGATTTATTTATAACGTGAAGGTTCATGCCTGCACGCACCCACATATCTATAGTTTACATAATGTGCCAAAGCAATTGTTAACCCTCCAACAGGCACAATAAAACTCTCCGTTACACCGGTTAAAAAAGCATGACCAGGTATTATAATAAAAAACCCTGCAACCAATAAAATTAAGGGCATTGGCTTGCGATGATTGCGGAGAAAGGATAAACCTATCGAATACACGCCTATCAGCAGCGCCAAAACAATCATCCCCCACTCTATCCACGGGCGCGTTAAAAAGCCAAGGCCAATTAACGGCAGGCTGGTAAATAATAATGGCACTACGGCGCAATGAATGGCGCATATAGTTGAGGCTGTTATTCCAATGCTATCCAACCGGGCAGAGGTTTTATGAAGATCCATGCTGCAAATATAAATCAAATGCAACAATATTGCTTTTAATATATGGTATTATTTTTGATAAATTAAATTAACATTGTTGTAACATATTTTTAATACAAGCGTCAATAAATTACTTTTGCAGACTATTACTATGATGAAACTGTGACACTGATAGCACTATACAAAATAAAACTTAACTGGCAAAATGCATTTGACACGAGCTTAAAGCGTGTCAGGCTTATTGTAGGTACTATGCTTATTGTGGCCATCCTTAATATTATGCCCTCCTTTTTCAGGAGTATTGAACAAAGACACGGCATGGTATTAAATGACTGGTTCCTGGCTCATTTACCTGCCTTTGATGTATCGGTACCCATTTTTGCCATTATATGGGGCATGGCGATACTCATGATGATAAGGGCACTATACAAACCAGCATTGGGCATGACCTATCTTTGGACACTTATATTTGTTTGTATAGCCCGGTTTATAACTTTGAGTTTTGTAAAACTTGACCCACCTGCTGGGTTAATTCCTTTGGTTGATCCCCTCACAGGCTACTTTTACGGCCATGCAGCTATTACTAAAGATCTTTTCTTTTCGGGTCATACTGCAACGCTGGTTATGATCTACCTTAACCTTGAGCGGAAGAACGATAAGCGTATTGCGCTTGCAGCTACTTTAATTGTAATGCTGCTACTGATGGTTCAACACATCCATTACACTGTAGATATACTTGCGGCACCCGTTATAGTTTACTGTTGTTACCGCTTTACACGTGCGCTCGGCTTCAGGTAAAACAGGGTAAAAACAATGCAACTTAAGTGCATTGGCGTTTACTAAACATCCATATCGTTCATCAGGTGCATCGTTTGTTTTAAATCTTTATAAAGCTTTTTAAATAGCACAAAACGTTTACTGTACATTTTGTGATGTTCTTCATTTGGTTGGATGGCCGTTTGGCTATTAATGTGGCTTAAACTGCTGTAACTTTCAGCATGCAGCACCTGCATGGCCAGGTAAACCGCCCCAACTGCCGATGCATCTTCGGGTTGCGATACCATCAGTTTTTTTCCGGTGATATCAGCCAGTACCTGCGTCCACGTACCCGAGCTTACAAAGCCCCCGCTAATGTTAACCTGGATAATGTTAACCGAGGCATCCTCAACAGTTTTAAGCACATCGTACAAAGCAAAACAAACCCCTTCTAATGCCGCCCTTAAAAAATGCGCCCTGGTGTGTACCGGTTTTATATTAATAAATGCCCCGCTGCTTTTGGTATCCCAAAGGGGGGCCCGCTCTCCATACAAGTAAGGTAAAAACAGCAGGCCATCACTCCCGGCCGGTGCAGTATCAATAGCGTTAAACAGCTCGTCGTAATCTGTTGTGGCAAGTTTATCCTTTTGCAAAAAGTTATTCAGCAGCCAATTAATGGCAATGCCGCCATTATTTACCGCGCCGCCGCATACGTAAGTATTTTGATTAAGCAGGTAATTAAAGGTCATGCCCTCGAAATTGTAAACCGGCTTCGGGCTGGTGATCCTGACGGCTCCGCTGGTTCCAATTGTTAAAGCTGCAATGCCTGGTCCGGTGGTATGGCTCCCCAGGTTGGCGCAGGCCCCGTCACTTGCACCAATAACAAAATTTGTTTTTTGCGGGATGTTAAGCAAGGTTGCTTTATCAGCATCTAAATCGTTACGATAATAAGTAGTGTTCTCCGGGCGCGATAATTTATCAGGAGATATACCTGCCAAAGTACAGGCTTCCCCGCTCCACTCCAGTTTTAAAATATCAAATAGTCCGGTTGCTGATGCAATGGAATAATCTACCTGGAAGCTATTGAACAGGTTAAACCAGATAAACTCTTTTATCGAGATGAACTTATCGGCCCGGGAAAACAGCTCCGGTTTATTAGTACGCATCCACATGAGCTTGCATAGCGGCGACATGGCATGTATTGGCGTACCTGTTATCCGGTAAATCTCTTCTCCTTTTGCCGAATCCCTTAAAGCCTGTGCTATCTTTTCGCTTCGCGCGTCGGCCCAGGTTATCATCGGGGCTAATGGTATTCCAGCCTCATCAACAGGTATAATACTGTGCATGGCGCTGCTAAAGCTTATAGCCTGTGGCCCAAACCCTATCTTAGTGGTAACCTCCTGCAGGCATTCCACAAAAGCATGCCATATCAGTACGGGATCCTGTTCGCTGTAACCGGGTTCGGGACTGTTAATAGCATAATGTTGTTGCGTAACGCCTAATACCTCGCCGGTTAAAGCAACCGCAACAGCCTTTGTGCTGCCTGTGCCAATATCGATACCTAAAATATATGCCTGCATGTTGTTATATACGCCCAAAATAGGATTTATCTTTGGGATGAAGGAAATAAAAAATCGGCTTACTGATTTCTCAAAAATTTGCCCTAATTTTCGCCTTGTCTATGAATTACGCTGAACCACAACTCAGAACCATTAAAGTGATCCGCTATGTAACCCCCCTGCGCGAGGGCGGCTCACTACCGGCCATTGCCGAGGGTGACGATGAGTTTTTATATGTGCTTAAATTTCGCGGCGCCGGGCAGGGTGTTAAAGCCTTAATTGCCGAACTTATTGGCGGCGAAATTGCGCGCCTGCTTGGTTTAAAAGTACCCGAGCTGGTATTTGCCAACCTTGACGAAGCCTTTGGCCGGTCGGAAGCGGATGAAGAGATCCAGGACCTGCTGAAGTTTAGTGTCGGGCTTAACCTTGCCTTACACTATCTTTCGGGTGCTATAACTTACGACCCGGTGGTTAATACCTTAGATGCAAAGCTGGCATCAAAAATAGTATGGCTCGATTGCCTGCTGACCAATGTAGACAGAACCCCGCGCAATACCAATATGCTGATGTGGCATAAGGAGCTCTGGCTTATTGATCATGGCGCTGCCTTGTATTTCCATCACTCCTGGCATAACTGGGAAGAATCAGCTAAAAGACCCTTTGTACAGGTTAAAGACCATGTGCTGCTACCCCAGGCATCAGAATTGGATGTGGTTGATGCTGAGTTTCATGACATTTTAACACCCGAACATATTCGTAATATTGTAAATTTAATTCCTGACGACTGGCTTACAGATGAATCTGGAAATGGTACGCCGGCGGAACGCAGGGAAGTTTACACTCAATTTTTAATAACCCGTATTGCATCATCGGCAATATTTGTAAATGAAGCCAACCATGCCCGATCAACTATTTGAGTATGCCGTAATACGCGTTGTACCAAGGGTAGAGCGCGAGGAGTTTATAAATATCGGCGTTATAGTTTATTGCCCAAAGCAAAAGTTTTTAAAAGCCATGCTGCAGGTTGATGAAGCCAGGATCAGCGCTTTTGCACCTGGTTTGGATCTGGAATGCCTGAAGGATAATATCAACTCGTTTGAAAAAATCACCAATGGCGACTTACTTGCAGGCCCTATAGCCAAACTGGATATAGCCTCCCGTTTTCGCTGGCTTACAGCCACGCGCAGCACCGTGGTACAATCGTCAAAGGTGCATCCGGGTTTGTGTACTGATGCGGAGGCAACACTAAATAGGTTGTTTAACCAGTTGGTTGAATAATATATTTATCTGATTTGCTTTGAGGCAATCTTTTCATTCACCACCACCCAGGGATAATTAAATGTATACTCGCCAGACCCAAGCTGTACAGTAACACCATCAACATCGGTACTGGCGCCGGTTACCGGCTTACCATCCTGTTTTACATCTTCGGGGTGAGCCTTTGGCAGGGTTAAACCCGCTGTTGTATTAGCCGGAATTTTAACGTGCACCTGCATTACACCATCCTTAACTTCCCAGGCCGAAAGCACCTGCCCGTACATGGTTTCGAAAGTGGCTTTGGCAAATGTAAATTTAGGGTTTGGCTGCGGCTTCAGTACAATATACCTGTAGCCAGGCTTGCCAATCTGCAAACCGGTTATGTTCTGGTACATCCAATCGCCAACGGCGCCGTATGAGTAGTGGTTAAAGGAGTTCATACTTTTATCCTGAAAGGTACTATCGGTTTTGATGCCATCCCAGCGTTCCCAAATGGTGGTTGCACCCATTTTTACAGGGTATAACCAGGAGGGATAGGTTTTTTGCAGCAACAGGTCATAAGCCACATTAGCATAGCCGTTTTGTGATAGTACCTGGCACAGGTAAGGTGTACCCAAAAACCCGGTAGACAAGTGGTTGTTACGGCTGCGAACATCCTCAACCAAATAAGCGGCTGCCCTGCTCTTTAAGCTATCGGGCACCAGGTTAAACTTTAAGGCCAGCACATAGCCCGTTTGCGAATCGGCAAATATGCGGCCTGTAGGCGTCATATAGTTATGAATAAATGCTTTTTTTACTTCCTCAAAAACATCGTCATATTTTTTTTCATCGGCAGTATTACCCAAAGCACCGGCAGCCTGGCTAAGTAGTTTTGATGAATACGCGTAAAAAGCCGTAGCTATCATATCCGGATTGGTATAGCCATTAGGTTCCGAAAAATCATAGATGCCGGGACGATAGAATAGCCAGTCGCCAAAAACACTGCCGCCCTTCCAGATCCGGTTCGCGCCGGCTCTTTTGATGATCTTATCAACATAAGCTTTCATACTGGGGTATTGCGTTTGAAGGATGCGTTTATCGGCATAAACCTGGTACATTGTCCAGGGCACAATAACGGCTACATCTCCCCAACCTGCCGAAGTTGTATTATTGGTTTGCAAAACATCGGGCACCACAAAAGGCACGCCTCCATCCGGGAACTGATCTGCCGCGACATCCTTCATCCATTTGGCAAAAAAAGGCGCCACATTCATATTAAATGCTGCCGTACGCGAGAAAACCTGCGCGTCGCCAGTCCAGCCCAAACGCTCATCCCGTTGCGGGCAATCGGTAGGAATATCTAAAAAATTTCCTTTTTGTCCCCATAAAATATTGTGCTGCAGTTTGTTGATCATGGTATCTGAGCAGGTAAATTCGCCGGTTACGCCCATATCTGAGTGCACTACCACCGCGGTAAAGTTGCCGGGTTTCAACTCTCCCGGGAAGCCTTCCACAGCAATATACCGGAAACCCATAAAGGTAAAATGAGGTTCAAATACTTCATCTCCACCGCCTTTCAGGGTATAATTGATTGTTGAAGTAGCTCCACGCAGGTTGGCCGTATAAAACTCACCAAATTTATCCAGCACCTCGGCGTGTTTGATATTGACGGTTGTTCCTGCCGGACCGTTTACTTTAAGGCGGACCCAACCAGTGAGGTTTTGCCCAAAATCGACTATTTGGGTGCCTTTGGCACTTTTAAAAATGGCTATAGGTTTAAGTTCAGCAATCCTGTGTACCGGAACGCTCTCAACTCCTACCAGTGTTTTTTTATCTATATCCACAACGCTTACAGGTGTCCAGGCGGCATCGTTAAATCCTTTATTTGCCCAGCCGGGTATCTCTTTGCGGGCATCATAGTTTTCGCCGTCGTAAATCCCGTTAAGTGTTATGGGGCCGGTTTGGGTGCTTTTCCATGAACTGTCAGAATTGATGTTTTCTACCGTTCCATCAGCATAAGTGATTTGCAATTGACATAGTAAGGCAAGTTTTTTACCCCAAAAGCCCCATTGGTTTTTATAGGCTACAGTTCCTCTGAACCAGCCATCGCCAAGCATAGCCCCAATCACATTATCGCCCTGTTGCAGCATAGCGGTTACGTCATAAACCTGGTATTGCAAGCGTTTTTTATACTCCGTCCAACCCGGGGTGAGCACCTGGTTGCCTGCTTTGCGACCGTTAATGTATAATTCATATAAACCATGCGCGGTTGCATAAGCCCTTGCCGATACTATTTTTTTTGATGCGGTGAATTGTTTACGCAACATTTGGGCAGGTACTTTGCGCAGGCTATCCTGCAGGGGCTGTATCCAGCTGGCCGTCCAGTCGCTTGTGGCAAGCAGGCCGGTTTCAAAATACGCGGGTTTACTCCAGGCCGATGTATGGTTGTGGTTATCCCGGATCTTTACCCGCCAGTAATAACGCGTAGCCGATTTTAAAGCCGTGCCGTTGTAGGTGATCAGTATCGATGAATCGGAAGTTACCTTACCTGTATTCCAAACCGTTTTTGCCGATGAAAAAGAGGCATCAGTTGCAACTGTAATGGTATAGGCCTGCTGTAGTGTGTTATTTTGTGTTGAAACTATCTTCCAGCTTAGCCGGGGATGTGTTATATCGATACCTACCGGGTTTATCAGGTATTCGCACGATAAATTGTCAACAACAAGGCTTTGTGCCATGCATGTAGCCGGCAAAGCAAACAGGAGGTAAAGAAAAATACGTTTCATGGTTATAATTGGAGAACCAAGTATATTAATCATGATTGGCTTTGGCAACCCCATCCATCCCTGCCCGGAAGGTGGTTACCTCAATTTCTTTTTCATGCTGCTTTAAGTATAACAGTAATTGCTTATGGGCAGCTGCAGGCGTAGTAAGATAATCGCCCCCAACGCCATGAAACATTAGTACGCCCGCGCCGCCGCTATGCTGCACCTTCTTTACAAAAGCAATCAGCTCATCGCCGGTAACACCTGTCGGTATTCCCCAGGCAGGTACCAGTAACGGATCGAGCTTTTTAAAATCGGTGATCACCGCATCGGGACCGCCGCCAATGCGGGCGTATTTTACCAGACCCGATTGCCTTAATGAATCAACATATTTAATGCCGCCAACAGTTACTTCGGTACAAGGATAAGCATAAGTACGCGGGCTTGTTTTACCATCTACGGCGAACAGCAGGTTGTTCATTTCTGCAATTTCACGGATCATCGTATAAACCGTATAGTTGGCCGAGTTATTTGCCGGATTGCCTTTAACTGAAGTAAGGAGGCAGGGATGATATAAAGTATGATTAGCCAGCTCGTGCCCTTTTAAAGCTACCTGGCGCCAACGTGGGATGGTAGCCTGCCCGATATTGCCTATAAGGAAAAAAGTTCCTTTAAGCCCCAAAGAATCCAACTGCGGGATAGCAATATTTAATTGAGATGCAAGCGCATCATCATAGGTAAGCATAATGACCGCTTTTTTATGTTGCTGGGCATAGGCGGTAAAATTTAACAGTAAAAAAAACAAGGATATCTTTCTCATAAAGGCGGGTTTAAAACCTCTACTAATATAAGTTAAGCCACCAGTTTTTAGCAAAAAAAAGCTAAAAGCTGAATACACAAAGCTAAAAGCTAAGAAGCTGTTTAAAAATAAATAAAAAGACCGTCATTGCGAGGCACGAAGCAATCCCCAACTTACAGAGTAGCTTCGCAGATCCGACCTACTTAGTTTGGGATTGCTTCATAAGACCTTAATTATCAATTGCAACAGATTGACCTATTTAAAATTAGTTAACAAACTTAATTTAAAGTTTTTTATCTTTTATAAAACCCTGCTGACATAGGGCTGTCATTGGCCGGTTGTTACTTTGAATCATAATCAAAAACAAAAAGCTATGTCAATCATCCCAATGTTATTAAAAGAAATGGAGCAGGAAGCTCAAACCACCCGAAAAATGCTTGAGCGTGTACCAACCGAAAAATTTCAGTGGCAACCACATGAAAAAAGCATGACCGTACAGCACCTGGCAGCACACATTGCCGAGCTACCAGCCTGGGTTACCATGGCGCTTACTACCGACGGACTTGATTTTGCCCGTAACCCCTATAAAGTTGAACCGATAGGCAATACTGCCGACCTGTTAAAGTTTTATGAAAAATCATTGGCAAGCGGTAAAGCCACTTTAGAGAAAGCCGATGAAAAGGAATTTTCTAAAACATGGACGCTGAGCAACGGCGACCAGGTGCTAAATAAATCCACAAAGAGCGAGGTGATCAGGATGACCTATTCGCAAATTGTGCACCACCGGGCGCAGTTAGGCGTGTATTTACGCCTGCTTAATATTCCTATACCAGGCAGCTACGGCCCAAGTGCTGATGAGCATTAATTTTAGTAAGTATCAAGTAATTAGTATCAAGTATCAAGACAGGAAAATACACCTTGCAGATAATGTGGTACCTGACACAAAAGTGAGTATCAAGGCAGGGAAATACCTTGCAATTTTTACTTGATACTTGATACTAAATACTTGATACTCCCCCGATACTAAAAAGACGACTGCCCTTAATTTGGGACAGTCGTCTTTCATTTTGTGCTGTATAAATACTAATGTTTATGCTTGTAAAGCTTATCCTGGTTTATTTCTTCAAGAAAACCATTTTCGTTGATGGCATAGCGGGCATAAGTGGTATCAGTATCAATCCTGTACTTAACTACGTTTTTGGATTTTTTACGCCTTTTAGCACGAATAATGAATACCGGTAAAATGATTACAGCAAGCAGGGCGGCAATTTGGAATAAAATAATATACATGACGTTTTAAATAAATTATTTAGAATGCACATCTAAAACGGTAAATAAAGTAGAACTACTTATCGGTTTAAAATTTCAGCAGCAATCATAACAATCATATAGCTAAATATGTGCCAATAATATACCAACGCCTATTCTTAAGCAATTGTTACTGTTCAATAAAAATAAAGGTAGATGCGGAGTGTGCACATTTGTAAGAAAGTTAGCCCTGACCCCGGTCAGAAACTGCTTACAATGTTTGTAAACCTTATAGATGCCGACATAGGTGACCGGCATAAGGTTGTCAATGAAAAACTTACGAAGCTTTAAGCCAGTAAGCTTAGAATTATCAAAATGAAAGTGGTACTATCAATTTGATATGACTATAAGTTATAGAACGAAACGGCGTTACCGCCAAAAAACAATTCCTGCTCAATAGCAGATAATTTTTCAATAAAGTTGTGCATTACCTGCATGGTACCCTTATAGGCCCCTGCCAGCAGGCAAACCGGCCAGTCGGAACCAAACATGATGCGGTTTGCGCCAAAAGCGTTAAGTACTACATCAAGGTATGGGGTAAAATCTGCAACTTCCCAGTGGGCCCAGTTGGCCTCCGTGAGCATGCCCGAGATTTTACAATATACATTTTGATGTTTGGCTAATGATTCGATATCATTCTGCCAGTCTTTGATTTCCTTAGTTTTGATGGGTGGCTTGGCCATATGATCAACCACAAACTTCTGATCGGGGAAACTACTAACCAATTGTGCCGCATAGGGCAAATGTTCGGGGTATATCAGGATATCATAAGTATAACCATACTTTTGCAGCGCAGAAATACCATTTTGAAAAGCAGGCTGCAGCATATATTGCTTATCCGGTTCGGACTGTAATATATGCCTGAAACCTTTAAGCTGGTTATACTGTCCGTACGCCTCAAGTTGTTCTTCGATGTTATCAGCCATGAGATTAACCCATCCTACTACACCTTTTATAAAAGGGTTTTCGGCAGCCAGCTCTAACAAAAACATCGTTTCGTCATCTGTTTGACTGGCCTGTACTGCTACGCAACCATCTATCCCGTTTTTTTGTAAAACAGGCAACAGTTGGGCAGGTAAAAAATCATTTTTGAGCACCACCATTTCATCATTGATCCAATTGTCCCTGACCGGATCAAACACCCAGAAATGCTGGTGCGAATCTATTTTATCCATATGCTATTACGTTTTGTTTTGATTCACCAAGATTATCAATCCCAAGCTCAACCACATCGCCTGGCTTTAAATAAACAGGAGGTTTCATACCCAGGCCGACACCGGCAGGGGTTCCTGTTGAAATAATATCGCCAGGCAGCAAGGTCATAAACTGGCTGGTATATGATATTATTTGTGGTAAGTTGAATATAAAATTTGAGGTAGTGCCTTTTTGCATGATCTCGCCGTTAACTTTTAACCAAAGGTTGAGGTTATGCGGATCTTCAATTTCATCAACAGTTGCTAAAAACGGGCCGAGCGGTGCAAAGGTATCGCAACCCTTGCCTTTATCCCAGGTGCCGTTACGCTCCAATTGAAACTCGCGCTCAGATACATCATTATGCAATACATATCCTGCAACATAATCCATTGCGCCGGCCTCATCTACATAAGATGCTTTTTTGCCTATAACTACAGCGAGCTCTACTTCCCAGTCTGTTTTTACAGAATTTTTGGGTACAACTATATCATCAAACGGCCCAACTATAGCTGTGGTAGCCTTCATAAAAATTACCGGCTCGGGCGGTAGCGGCGCATTGGTTTCATGGGCGTGATCGGCGTAGTTTAAACCAATGCAGATAATTTTTGACGGACGGGCAATTGGGCTGCCTAAACGCACATCATCCGCAACCTGTGGCAGTTGTGCGTCTTTTATAAAAGCTGCTAAACGGGCAAGTCCATCTGTTTCAAAAAATTGCTCAGTATAATCTTCGCCAAAAGCCGAAGTATCGTATTTTTTATTCTCAAGGATCACTCCTGTTTTTTCTTTGCCGTTTTCGCCAAATCGGATAAGCTTCATATGTTGGTATTGTTAATATCTGTTTTCTAATTGTTTAGGGTAATAAATCCGCCATCGATTGGGTAATCTGTCCCGGTAATAAATCCGGCTTCTTCTGAGCATAAGTAAAGTGCCAATGCAGCTACCTCTTCAGATTTACCCATCCTGCCAATTGGCTGGCTTTTGGAAAGTTTCTCAAAAATCTCAGCTTCCTGCCCGGCATAGTTCTTAGCAATAAAGCCATCTACAAAAGGTGTATGGATCCGTGCCGGCGAAATACAATTACACCTGATATTATCATGCAGAAAATCGCGCGCAACAGATAGCGTCATGGCATGTATAGCACCTTTACTCATCGAGTAGGCAAACCTATCGGTAATGCCAACGCTGGCTGCAATTGATGCAGTATTTAATATAACCCCGCCGCCATTTGCTTTTAACATCGGGATAACAGCGTATAGGCAATTGTATGCACCTTTTACGTTTACATTAAACACTTTCTCAAAGTCGGCAGTGCTGGTGGTATCCGCGCGGCCAATATGCGCTATACCCGCGTTATTAATTAAAATGTCAATTACCCCTATTTGTGTAAAAGTATCCAAAACCTGTTGCTGGTTGCTTACATCGCAGGCATACCCTTTGGCTTTACCGGCTGCAGCTTCAATTTCGCTTACTGTATCGGCCGCAGCTTTATCATTTAGTTCGATGATATGCACAGTAGCGCCCTGCTGCGCAAAAAGTACAGACATGGCCTTACCTATCCCACTGCCGCCGCCGGTTATTACTACTGATTTATTAGTTAGTTTAAACATATTGAGTTTAACGTTTATCTCTTCATATTCACAGTCATCCTGAGGAACGAGGATCTATCAGCGGACTATGCATAATTAATGTGCATAGTGGCGAACAGATGCTTCGCTTCGTTCAGCATGACAAATTTATATTGCCAATTTTTTAAAGCTCTTTTTTTGGAGAGGGTTGGGTTAGGCACTTATAACGACACTCCCCTCTTCCATGGTATAAAATCATCCTGGCCAAGCTTTACTGATTTTGGTTCGGCTTCGCCGCTGGCAACCTGGATCACGTAATTTAAAATGCGCTCGCCAGCCTGCTCAATGGTTTCATTTCCCTCTATAATGGTACCGCAGTTGATATCAATTATATCGGGCATGCGCTCAAACATAACAGTATTAGTTGATAATTTGATCACCGGGGTAATCGGGTTACCCGTTGGTGTACCCAAACCGGTGGTAAATAATACCACATTAGCACCAGACCCTACTTCGGCCGTAGTACTTTCCACATCGCTGCCGGGTGTACATAACAGGTTCAATCCCGGCTTGGTTACCTTTTCTGGATAATCCAAAACCGCGGTTACCGGCGATGTACCACCTTTTTTTGCTGCTCCCGCCGATTTAATGGCATCGGTTATCAACCCATCCCGTACATTACCCGGAGAAGGGTTGGCATAAAAGCCCGAACCATCGGCCTCGGCACGTGCGTTATAGGTGGTCATTAAATGCATAAAACGATTGGCCATATCCTCATCAGTACAACGATCGCTCAACTCCTGTTCAACCCCGCAAAGCTCCGGAAACTCAGATAAAATTACCGAACCGCCCAAAGTAACCAACAGATCAGACACATAACCCAAAGCCGGGTTAGCCGAAATACCAGAGAAACCGTCAGACCCACCGCATTCCAAACCAATACATAATTTTGAAAGCGGCGCAGGCACGCGCTGGGTTTGATTGGCCTGTACCAAACCTGCAAATGTTTGTTTCAAAGCTTGTTGTAACAATTCGCTTTCGGTACCTACTTTTTGCTGCTCCAGCACCACCATTGGTTTATTAAAAGCAGGATCGCGTTTTGCAATCTCGGCTTGTAATATGCTCACCTGCGCATGCTGGCAGCCCAGGCTTAACACTGTTGCCCCTGCAACATTTGGATGGGTTATATAACCGGCAATCAACCCGCACAGCGCAACAGAATCATCCTTGGTGCCACCGCAGCCCATGCTGTGGTTTAAAAATTTTATTCCATCAATATTTTTGAACAACCGTTTTGAGTTTGGCTTATCAATGCTTGCCTGTATATCGGCATTCAATATCTCCTCAACAGATTTTCCTGCCCGGTAAAGCTCCATCAATTGCTCAACATCCCCTTCATAGCTTTTAGCTTTTTTATAGCCCAACTTATCAACCAAGGCCTCCTTTAATACCTGGATGTTGCGGTTCTCGCAAAATACAAGCGGAACTACTATCCAGTAGTTGGCCGTACCAACCGAGCCATCGGTGCGGTGATAGCCGTTAAAAGTTTTGCCGTTAAAATTACCGGTATCTGGTTGATGCCAGTTCAATTTACGCTCGCCTAACCGAAAGCTGTCTGAAGCATGGTGTACGTTGGCAGTGGTAAGTACACCTCCTTTTGATATAGTACTGGTGGCTTTACCAACCAGTACGCCGTACATATAAATTTCGGCGCCCTGCACTAATTCGTTTATGGCGAACTTATGCTTGGCGGCCACACGATCAACCAACGGAAAGGTTGACCCTTCAAAGTCTATTATAGTTCCCTGCTCCAGGTTTTGCAGGGCTACCAGCACATTATCATGCGGGTGAATTTTTAAAAATGTTTCTTTTTGCGACATTATATCAAATTCCTTTGTCTTAATCTTTATCTTAATTATTGAGCGTTAATTCAATAACCGGGATCTCGTAATCAGGCTTAGCCGGAAGGGTTACTTCCAGGTCATCCGATCCCGAGGGTTTGAATAACAGCTCGGAGTGATCATTTAAAAACTGCACGTATTTCACCTTTCCTTTATAGCCGGGCAAAATTAGCTTTCCTTTTGGATAATCAAACAACTGTACATATAAACGTTTGGTTGCTTTGTTATAGGTGAGTTTGGTGCCTTCGGGTACTTTATAAGTATCGGGTGCGTAGGTACAGTTGTAAATTGACTTATCATTGGCATGCATCCAATGACTCAGGCTATCCAACGCCCTTGTTGCCCTGTAATCAAATTCGCCGCGGGCGGTAGGGCCAACATTCAGGATGAGGTTACCACCATTGCTTACCGAAGTAATCAACAGATCAAGTAATTGACGATGGCTTTTCCACGTATTCTCATCGCGGTAATATCCCCATGAGCCCGAAAATGTCTGGCAGGTTTCCCAGGTTTTGCCGCGGTATTTGGCCAGTTCGGCAGTGCTTACCTGTTCCGGGGTTTCAAAATCGGCGCCATCTTTATATTCTTCAAGGTTAAGGCGGTTATCAACAATGATACCCGGCTGTAATTTCCTGATGAGTTTTAACAATTCAACAGCTCCCCATTCATCTTTTCCCTTGCCATGTCCGTCCTTGCGCGGGAATGAAAAATCCAACCAAAGGATATCAATTTTACCGTAATTAGTTAACAACTCTGTGATCTGGTTACGCATGTACTGCCTGTATTTGGCCATATCGCGGCCTTTATTCAGCTTAGCATATGAGGCATCGCTTTTATCAGCAGGTGATTGCGGGTGAATCTCGTCAATAGTATAATCAGGGTGATGCCAATCTAACAGTGAATAATAAAAACCTACTTTCAGCCCCTGAGCTCTGAAGGCATTTACATATTCACGTACGAGGTCGCGTTTGGCTTTGGTGTTTGGCGCTTTATAATCAGTATATTTTGAATCGAAAAGGCAAAAACCTTCGTGATGTTTTGTGGTAAGCACCGCGTATTTCATACCTGCAGCCTTAGCCTGGCGGGCCCATTTCTGCGGATCAAAATAATCCGGGTTAAACTGGTCGAAATATTTTTGGTAACCTGCATTATCAATCTTTTCATTATGCTTTACCCACTCATGCCTTGCGGCGCCCGAATATAAGCCCCAGTGAATAAACATCCCGAAGCGGCTGTCTTTCCACCACTCCATACGTTTATCCTTTTGGGCGTCGGTTTCATTACCTATCATTTTTTGGGCCGATACCGAGGATGCGGTTATAAGCGCCAGCATTACTAATAATTGCAGTTTTTTTAGCATGAGATGTGTATGTTTAGTTGTGTAATTGGCAATAATTTAAAGCGAAAATATTTTATCCATTAAAACCCACTTTTCGCCTTTGAGCGCACCTTTTAAAGGTTGCTGATATTTCCACATCAGGGCTTCCCATTCCTGCACTTTGGGATTGACAGCATCAGCGGCAGCCTTCTTTTCAAAGCTAAAACTATCATCTGTCTCCATGATCATAAACAATCTTACGTCAAAACGGTAAATTTCCATACTGGTAATACCGTAGTCGGTAATACTTTTATGAATTTCGGGCCAGATGATTTGATGGTATTTCTCGTATTCGGCAATCAGGTTGGCATCATCAACCAAATCAAGCGTTAAACAATATCTGTGACCCATAATTTTAAAAGCATTACATTGGCAATACAAAGAAATAAGGTTTACAGGTAAAAAATTAACAGAAAATGGCCAAAACATTCAGCTTTTTTGGCATATGCTTCACGAAAAAACGGATTCTAAAAAATCCCCAAAATTAAAGTTAAAATAAACATGCAAATCAAAAACCTCACCTTAAAAAAGGGTTGGATGAGGTCTTTACTCATTCCTCAATGTTGTAGCAGGATTAGTTAGCGCCGCCTTAAAAGTTAAGTAAAATGTAGTAGCCACCGCTATTATAACCAATGCAAATGCAGGCAGTACAAATTGCCACCAGGTAAGCTTAACCCTGAAAGCATAACCGTTTAACCATTGATTAATGAACAGGTAAGCCAGTGGGACGGCAATTAAACTTGATATAAGGATAAGTTTTACCACATCCCAGGTGAGCAGGGATATAATATTTTGTACCGATGCCCCCAAAACCTTACGCACTCCTATTTCCCTGGTACGACGGGCGGCAGAATAGGCAGTTAAACCAAACAGGCCTATACAGGCAATAAATATGGCCAATGAAGAGAACAATGTAAACAAATGGCCAAATTGAATATCCTGCCGGTACTGGCGGTTATAAAAGTCATCCAGGAAAAAGAAATCAAATGATGATTCGGGGAAAGTATTGTTCAAGGTGTTTTTAATATTATCAACCATTTGGGGCATGTTGCCCTGGCTTACTTTTATGGAGAAATAGTTTGCGGGGATCCATGACAGGGCCGGGTCCATGAAAAGTACAAGCGGGGTATATTTTTGTTGCAGCGATTGCTGGTGATAATCTTTTATCACCCCAATAATTTCTTCGGGATGGTTATCAATGGTTTCAATCCACACTTTCTGACCAACGGCCTCCTCTGCCGATGCAAAACCGAACTGTCTCACTGCCGACTCATTCATCACCACACCGGTTGAATCAGCCGGGCGGCTTTTATCAAAAGCTCTGCCTGCTGCCAACTGCATATTATAAGCCCGCATAAAATCATGATCAACCTTAAGCATTTCGTAAGTACGTTCCTCCGATTTTGGCGCTCCAAAACGCCTGTTGGCTAAAAACATGCCCACTTCTTTGCCCGGTACAGCTCCCGACATGGTTACAGCCTTCACCCCTGCAAAGCCCAGTAATGTATTTTTAAAAGCAACTATTTTTTGCCCGTAATCTGGTGTATTTACAGGTGCTTTTATAACGATAGTCTGGTTGATATTTACCCCGATATTTTGTGTGCTCATATAAACAATTTGCCTGTAAACCGCAAATGTGCCTGCTATAAGCAGCACTGATGCCATAAACTGGAAGGCTACCATTCCCCTGCGTAACAACACGCCGCTTTTAGAGAATGCAAACCGGCCTTTAAGCACAGCTATGGGTTTCATTCTTGCTAAAACAGTGGCTGGGTAAATGCCCGAAAGCAAAATGCTGCCCGCAAACACCGCTGCTATTTTTAAATACAACGCGTTGTTGAATAGTAAGCCATAGCTGCCTTCACTGTACAAATAATGTACTAAGCTATAGCGGGCAACTATCACCAGGATAATTGCAATAAATAGTGCAGCAAGATTAATAATTAACGATTCGGTAAGAAACTGAGTGATTAATTGGGATGCATGGGCGCCGCTTACTTTACGGATGCCAACCTCACGGGCCCGGTCGACCGATTTGGTGGTTGCCAGGTTGATATAATTGATACAAGCTATCAACAGGATAACATACGCTATGATGCTTAAAAAGCCGACAGCAAAACGGTTGCCTTTTGCTTCTATTTCGTATGGTTTTGCGGGGTTTAAATGAACCTGTATTAGCGGCACCAAATGGATGGCCCATTTCAATTCTTTTAAAGACGGGCCGGTTTTATAACGCTCGGCCAGCGCCGGGAACTTTGCTTCCAACGCCGGTATATTGGCACCTGGTTTCAGTTTCACAAAAGTGTAGCTTTCATGCTGATACCAAAAGTTTTTGGCAAATTCAGAGGTATTGGCCCATGATACCAGCATGCTGAACCGCATGGTTGAGTTTACAGGCAGATCCCTAAACACACCTGTAACCATACAATGCAGGGTATTATCAAGGGTGCTTATATCTATAACCCTGCCCATGGCATCGGCATTGCCAAAATACTTTTTGGCTGCCGACTCGGAGATAACTACCGAATTAATTTGGGTAAGCGCTGTTAACCTATCGCCGTTTAATAAAGGGTATGCAAAAAAACTGAAGAAATTACTATCGGCAAAGCAAACATGCTGTTCGCGAAACTTGATGTTGTTAAATTTTACAACCCGCTCTGAGTTGTTCCAGTTAATGCGGGTATATGATGCAATTTCGGGAAAGTTGGCCTTCATGGCGGGGGCGTAGCCATTGGTACTGGTTGGCCAGCTATCGGTTAAATTATCGACCTTGTAAAACTGGCTTTCAACACGGTAAATATTGGCGGCATCCGGGTGTTGCCTGTCAAAACTTTTCTCGAAATTCACATAGGCATAAATCAATATAAACGCTGCCATGCCCAGCGCCAAACCCGTTATATTAATAAAGGCATAAACTTTATTTCTAACCAGATTGCGGTAAGTAACCAGTAGGATGTTACGGATCATGATAAATATTTAGCGGTTGAAGGCTCAATATAGAAAAAATATAACAAGTCGTCATTGCGTACCTATCAGGTACTTATAATGATATTTTTTAATTGTTCTACTGAACCCTTCATTCAAGAATCACAATTTCTCCCCAATCATCTACTCCTACTTGTGTATTTTGCATATTATAAGCACCTTTAAAAAAAACAACCCGGATTGCCTGACTTTGGCTTTTTCGGAATAAATAAAACATATGTCTCCCGGAGTATTACTTTCTTTTATCATCGGTTATTTTGCGGTATTACTGGTTATCTCGTGGCTAACATCGCGCAAGGCATCAGATAATGATACCTTTTTTGTGGCCAACCGTAATTCTAAATGGTACCTGGTTGCCTTCGGGATGATAGGTACAGCCTTGAGTGGGGTAACTTTTATTTCGGTACCGGGCAAAGTAGGCGCCCCATCCGGCGATCAGTTCTCGTATTTCCAGTTTGTGCTGGGTAATGCCGCGGGCTTTATTATCATCGCCACGGTATTGCTCCCCCTTTACTACAGGCTAAAGCTTACCTCTATTTATAGTTACATTGAGGGCGCGTTAGGCACCTGGAGCTATAAAACCGCTGCCGGCATCTTCCTCATCAGCCGCGTTATTGGTTCAGCTTTCAGGCTTTATTTGGTGGTAATTGTATTGCAGAAATTCATTTTTGATAGTTATCATATTCCTTTCGCCGTAACGGTGCTCATTTGTTTGGCGCTTATCTGGTCGTACACCTTTAAAGGGGGATTAAAAACGATTATCATTACCGATAGTTTGCAAACCTTTTTCCTGGTGCTGTCGGTGTTTTTATCCATCTACTTTATTTGCGACAGCCTGCACATGAACATTTTTGAAGCTGCCGATGCCATCAAAAACAGCAGCTACTCTAAATTATTTTTCTTTAATGACTTTTTGAGCAGTAAATTCCATTTTACCAAAGCGTTTTTAGGGGGATTGTTTATCACCGTGGGCATGACGGGGCTTGACCAGGACCTGATGCAGAAAAACCTCAGCCTTAAAAACATAAAAGAAGCACAGAAAAACATGTTCAGCTTTACGGCGGTGTTTGTGGTGATCAATATCTTCTTTTTAAGCGTGGGCGCTTTGCTTTGGCTGTATGCCAACAAATACGCCATTCATGTAGATAAAACCGATTACCTGTACCCTACCATCGCCCTGCAATACTTGGGTATTGTGCCGGCCATGGTTTTCATGCTTGGGCTTACAGCCGCTACATTTGCCACAACCGATTCGGCCCTAACGGCGCTCACCACTTCATTTTGTGTTGATTTTTTAGGCTTTAACAAAAGCCAGGATTTGAACAGCAAAAAGAAGGTTGGTACCAGGCATACGGTACATATCGCCTTCTCGGGGCTCATGTTTTTAACCATCATTATATTTAATGCCATAAACAACGAGGCTGTGGTGAGCGCCATATTCGCTGTAGCCTCCTATACTTACGGGCCATTATTAGGGCTTTACTCCTTCGGGTTATTTGTGGGTAACAGGCAGGTTAAKGATAAACTGGTACCATTTATTTGCATGGCATCGCCTGCCATCTGTTACTTTTTAAACGCCGAATCAAAAACACTTTTAGGCGGATATGTTTTTAGCAATGAGCTTATCATTGTAAACGGATTAATTACATTTGTCGGCTTATTGCTGAGCTCGAGTCCGAAAGACCGGAAGACGGAAAGTCCGAAAGTCTGAAAGTATTTAAGACACACAGCTTATAAGTAATAATAATGCATTATCATTGAATTAAACAACTTCCGGACTTTCGGACTTTCCCGACTTTCGGACTACAAGGACTACAAAACAAACGATATGACCGGAGACGATAAAATAAGACAAGCATTTGAGAACAAAAACTGGCAGGAAATTAAGGTTACCGATTCCTGGCAGATATTTAAAATAATGGCCGAATTTGTTGACGGCTTTGAAAAACTGGCAAAAATTGGCCCTTGTGTATCTATATTCGGATCGGCACGTACCCATAACGACAATAAGTACTACAAACTGGCCGAAGAAACCGCCCGCCTGCTAACCGAGCATGGCTATGGCGTAATATCGGGCGGCGGCCCCGGTATTATGGAAGCCGCTAATAAAGGCGCTTATGAAAACGGGGGTAAATCGGTAGGTTTAAATATCGAGCTGCCTTTTGAGCAATTCCACAATAAATATATCGACAGGGATAAGATCATGGAGTTTGATTACTTCTTTATCCGTAAGGTAATGTTTATGAAATACTCGCAGGGCTTTATCATATTGCCTGGTGGTTTTGGCACTATGGACGAATCGTTTGAAGCTATGACGCTGATACAAACCGGTAAAATTGCCCGGTTTCCGATTATATTTGTTGGTATCGATTACTGGAAAGGCCTGTTTAGTTGGATTGAGGAAAAAATGCTGAACGACCAGCACACCATCAACTCCGACGACCTGATGCTTTACCGTGTGGTTGATACGGCCGAAGAAGCTGTTGAGCACATTACACGTTTCTACAACAAATACGTGTTGAAACCCAACTTTTAAAATTATCTGCATAAAAAATGCCGCCACAGAAAAGGCGGCATTTTTTATGCAATACTTTTTGCTTGGTGCCCTAGCCCATAAGCGGCTACAAATAGCTTAGCCACCATTTTTCTTTGTGGGCTTGTTTGTAGGCATCATAACGTTTACAGAAGGGGTATAATGCGGCCACAATAATAAACCATACAAAGTAGGCAACCGGTAACGAAAACCCGTACCCTTTAAGGCTTGTTGTAAACCATATTGGCTGATCAAGGATCCAGATTTTCCAGTTCTGCCCGGGAGTTAACGCGGATGCGACCAAAGCTATTAAGTGAATGATATAAATATGGATAAGGTAATAAAACATAGGTACCCTGCCATAAACCGATACAACTTTAACAACTGCATTTTGCAATTTTTCTGTAAATGCCAGGAATAAAAAGGCGGCGCCAAGCGTCATTAAAACATATAACAGCGAGGGTGGATATTTATTCACTCTAATAAACGACAGGAAAGTAAAAAAGGCATTTTTTTGAACACTCCATTTTACAGGGTCGCCGTATACATTACTAAACCTGAGCAGTATAAACAACACAATGGCCGAAGCACCCATTATAAAGAGCATCTTTTTTCTTTTCTCAACATCAAATCCCGGGGCATACAGCTCGCCAAGACAATAGCCCAGGGGCATAATAGCAACCAGCGGAACTATAGGATAGCCGATTAAGAGAAGCTCATGGTGCCACATAAAAGGGCGCTGCTCATGCAGCAACGACCAGCCAAAGGCCGGTAATGTGTTGCCGTTTACATGAAATCCATCAAACAAATTGTGACCGAATATAAGTATGATACAAAAAGCAAGGATCAGCTTTTTGGGGAGGTGAATCAACGCTGCAAGTACGATCATGCTTATCCCCAATGCCCATATAGTAATAAACAACAGCATGGGAAAGGTGATATTAAAATTCCAGCCAAAATTTACTACAACAAGTTCAAGAAACACCAGCCAAAGGCCGCGCTTTAAAAGGAAAACGGACAATTCTGCTTTGCTTTTCTTCCGGCTCATTAAAAATGCCGATGTACCGGCAAGCAACATAAATATAGGTGCACAAAAATGCGTTATCCACCGGGTAAAAAATAACGCGCCAGTGGTTTTTTCCAGGTCGAGCGGATCAAACAAAAACGAGCCGTAATACAAGTAATCTCTTACATGATCAAGCGCCATGATGATCATGATGGTACCGCGAAGAAAATCAATTGATGTTATCCTGTTTTTAATGGTTGTTGTCATTGAAAGGTATTGAGGTAAAGGTTAATCATTTCAAGGCATTATGATTTGCCAAAACTTTTCAAACATAAAAAAAATAGCAATGATTTTGAAACGGGAGAATAGGTATTCTTTAACTGCGGGGCCTGATTTTTCTGAAAGTTATTATCCTCCCGGTAACAATTTATCGTTATTTTGCGGCTATGGATCAACCTGCCAAACTTAAACCACAGGCTGCATTAGGCTTTATTTTTATTACCATGCTGATAGATGTTATTGGTTTTGGCATCATTATACCGGTAATGCCCGCGCTGATAGAAAAACTTATACATGGTTCACTAAGCGAAGCCTCACTGTATTCGGGGTTGATGTTGCTGGCCTATTCTGTAATGCAATTCCTGTTTTCGCCCGCTATTGGAAACCTTAGTGATAAATATGGGCGCAGACCAATTTTGCTAATCTCGCTTTTAGGTTTTGGGGTAGATTATCTTTTTCTCGCCTTTGCCCCGTCTATAGGCTGGTTATTTGTAGGCCGAACTATTGCTGGGATCACGGGGGCAAGCTTTACTACGGCATCGGCCTACATCGCAGATATCAGCACGCCCGAAAAACGTGCTCAAAATTTCGGACTCATTGGGGTTGCCTTCGGTATGGGCTTCATTATCGGTCCTGTATTAGGCGGAATTTTGGGTAAATGGAATGTTCATTACCCGTTTTTTGCTGCTGCGGGGTTAGCTTTGTTAAATGCGGCCTATGGTTTTTTCATCCTGCCCGAATCACTTTCGGCGGAACATCGCCGTCCGTTTGAGTGGAAAAGGGCTAACCCGCTTGGGTCATTATTACAGCTAAGGAAATATCCATCGGTTATCGGCCTGGCCGTCTCTTTGTTCCTACTTTACTTTGCTGCCCAATCGGTTCAAAGTATATGGACATTTTTTACCATTGAAAGATTTAAATGGAGCGAGGATTTGATTGGATACTCATTAGGTTTTGTCGGCCTGATGATAGCCCTGGTACAGGGCGGGCTTATCCGTATTGCTTTACCTAAATTAGGTCTGGAACGCAGCATCTGGACAGGTTTATTATTTTATAGCTTTGGCTTGATACTATTTGCCTTCGCTACCCAAAGCTGGATGATGTTTGTGTTTATGATTCCTTATGCGCTGGGCGGTATTGCAGGCCCTGCCCTGCAGGGTTTAATGACCAACCAGGTACCCCCCAATGAACAGGGCGAATTGCAGGGTGGCTTAACCAGCCTCATGAGCTTAAGCTCTATATTTGGCCCCTGGATAATGACTACCCTCTTTTATTATTTTACCAATTTTAAAAATCACCTTTATTTGCCCGGCGCGCCATTTATATTGGGTGCCTTACTGATGCTGGTGAGTGCATTATTGGCTATCAGGAGTTTTAAAAAGAAGTCATCTTAATACTAAATATCATAATTGCCCTTTGGGAATCAATTTATTATACTTATTCTAAAACTTTTATAACGATTATTCATTTATCAAATTAATGACTGAAAAACCTAAAAAAAAGCAATCGGCGGCGCTGGGATTTATATTTGTTACGCTGTTTATTGATGTGCTTGGTTTAGGAGTTATTATTCCTGTGATGCCTAAGTTACTGGAAACTTTGGGGCATGTGGATGTAAGCACGGCTACCCAATATAGTGGTTATTTAACCTTCACGTATGCTTCCATGCAGTTTCTGTTCTCGTCGATATTGGGTAATTTGAGCGACCAGTATGGCCGGCGGCCCATATTGTTAAGCTCATTACTTGGTTTTGGTATCGATTATATTTTTATGGCCTTTGCCCCTACCATAGGCTGGCTTTTTCTTGGGCGAACCATTGCAGGCATTACCGGCGCAAGTACCTCAACAGCAACTGCCTACATTGCCGATATCAGCACAGGAAAAAACCGTGCGGCTAATTTTGGTTTAGTTGGCGCAGCATCTGGTCTGGGCTTCATTTTAGGTATTGGTTTGGGTGCATACCTTGGCGAACTAAATGTTAAACTCCCCTTTATGGCGGCGGCGGCTTTTGCCTTAGTAAATGCCGGCTACGGATATTTTGTATTGCCGGAGTCATTAAGCCTTAAAAACAGGCGCAGGTTTGAGTGGAAAAAATCAAACCCCATAAGTTCATTGCGCAGCCTTACCAAATACCCCGCCCTTAGTGGATTGGTTGGGGCATTTGCATTGGTTTATGTGGCACAAAAAGCTGTTGAATATGTGCTATCCTTTTTTTTAATAGAGAAATTTAACTGGACGCTACCCAGCATCGGAACTCTGGGTATCTTTATCGGGGTTGTGCTGGTAGCCATACAAGGTGGATTGATAAGGTGGACCATACCCAAATTTGGGCAGGAAAAAAATATTGTAGCAGGGTTATTATTTTATACCATTGGCTTAACGCTTATCGCTTTTGTAAGCCGGGGCTGGATGATGTACCTGTATATGATCCCTTACTGCCTTGGCGGTATTTCCGGACCGGCCTTACAGGGGCTTATCACGGGCACAGTATCCCCTAAAGAGCAGGGCGAACTGCAAGGCTCATTAACCAGTTTAACCAGTATGGCGGTCATTATCGGGCCTTTGCTGATGAGTTCGGTATTCCACCTGTTTACACACCGTGGTATAAGTATATACTTTCCCGGCGCACCATATATCCTTGGGGCGGTTTTAATGCTGATCAGTGTATTCCTGGCGATAAGGAGTTTTAAGAAAGTGCCGGCCGCAAAGGCAACAACGGTAAAAGCTGCCTAATCCAACCCACTTACCCCACCCGATATCACGAATTTCATTATGTCGGCGGCGCTTTTATCAATGGGTTTTACCTTGCTGGCATCTATAATGATCACCTGCCCGGCAAACGAATAGGAATACGGAAAATATACAGCCACCTCGCCAGGTAAACCTAAAACCGCAAGATCCTTTTGAACCAGGAATCCAATTTTTTTAAGGCCAAATTCATTTATTTCAACCAAAACAGGTTCGTTAAATTTCTTTTCTTCGCCAACAAAGGCTTCGGTAAGGTCTTTTATCGATGAGTACAGGAACGCGAAAATAGGCAAACGGTTAAACCAGCGTTTGAACCAACGTTTTATAGGATCAGTAATTACGTTGGTAACCAGTATGCCGGCCACCATGATCACAACCACCACATTTAAAATACCCAGGCCGGGAATGTACAGGTGTTTTCCAGCTTTATCAACCAGCAGATCGCTTAAATTTAATGCCTTATCAATTGTTGATACTCCCCAGTACATCAAAAAAATTGCCGCACCTATGGGCACAACTACCAATAATCCCTTTGCAAAATATGTGACTAAACCCCGCGCAAATCTGTTCATAAGTGCCTCATTATTTCTACTCGTAAAAGTACACCCTTTTTACCCGTTGCGAAACATTAGTTAATATTTCGTAAGGGATGGTGCCTATTTGCTTTGCCAGTTCCTCAATGCGCTGGTGCTGCCCGTCGAATATAATTACCTCATCGCCTTCCTGTACATTAAGACCGGTTACATCAAGCATACACATATCCATGGTGATGTTACCAACTGTTGGTACCAACCTGCCCTTCACCAGCATTTTACCTATGCCGTTGCCAAATGCGCGCAGGTAGCCATCGGCATAACCAATGCGAACGGTGGCTATTTTTCCGTCTTTTATCAGTTTACCGCTCCTGCCATAGCTGATGGTATCTCCGCCTTTGATTTTTTTTACCTGCGCTATACTTGTTTTTAAACTGGCAATGGGCTGCAAGGCATTATCCGCGGCAGGCACTGCCGAATCTATTCCGTATAAACCAATCCCCAGCCTAACCATATCATATTGCGCAGAAGGCCAGCGAATGATGCCCGCAGTATTACATAAGTGCTTAACCACCTTATAATTAAGCGCTTTCTCTATTTCTTTAAAAGCTTTTTCAAAGCGTTTTACCTGGGTTTTGGTAAATTCATCATGCTTTGCCGCTTCGCTTGCCACCAGGTGCGAAAATACTGACTGGATACGGATATAGCGGTTCTCTTCCAGCATATCGCAAAGGGTTGCAATATCATGATTTTCGAAACCGAGACGGTGCATCCCTGTATCTATTTTGATATGTACCGGGTAATTTATAATATTTCGGCCTAAGGCATATCCTACAAAATCGTCAAGCAAACCAAAACTATATATTACCGGTTGCAGCTTATACTCTGTGAGTTTATCAAACGCCGAAACTTCGGGATTAAGCACCATTACTGGCAGGTTAATACCTGCTTGCCGCAGGGCAACGCCCTCATCAATATACGCCACTGCCAAATAATCAACCTTATTGTATTGCAGCATATTGGCTACCTCAAAAGTACCGCTGCCATAGCTGAATGCCTTCACCATGGCCATCACTTTTACACCTGGTTTTAATTTAGATTTATAAAAATTAAGATTATTGAGCAGCGTATTCAGGTTGATCTCCAGCACAGTTTCATGGGCTTTTTGCGCCAATACCCGGCTAATCCGCTCAAACTCAAAACTGCGCGAGCCCTTGATCAGGATGGTTTCTTCTTTAAAATCAAGTTGTTTCAGTTGCAGCAGCATTGTTGCGGTATCCTTAAAAAAGTGCTGCTCTGCTATATTGAAATAGGCTTGATGGGCCATTAACGCCTCCCCCACTCCAATAAATTTATCAACCTCTTTACCACCTATAAGATTCGCCACCTGGTGGTACAAAACGTCCTGTTGTAAACCAGACTGATAAATATCTGACAGGATAAGTGTCTTTTTTTGATGTTGATTTTGCTGCCCCAGGAAGTTAAGCGCTATCTCGAGCGATTGCAGATCAGAATTGTAGGAGTCGTCAATTACCGAACAGTTGTTTACCCCGTTCTTTAGCTCAAGGCGCATACTAACCGGGGTAAGGCGCTCTATCCGCTTATCTGCTTCAACCGCGCTATAATCCAGCGCCAACAAAGTTGCCCAGCAAACAATGGCATTTTCTATAGATGCCTGGTCGGAAAAAGGGATCAGGCATTCTATTTCCCGGTTTTGGTAATAAGCCCGCATATAATAGTTTTTTGATATCGCGGTCTCGCTAAAAACATACAAATCGGCCTGGTTAAATTTGCGGCTCCAGGTAAATGTTTCTTTGGCTGTAATATCAGCCTGGTAATCCATCAGCTGATCGTAATTATAAATAAGCTTTTCACAGTTTTTAAACAGCTGTAATTTTTCAAGTACTTTTTGCCGCAGATTACTAAAACCTTCATCATGCGCGGTGCCAATATGGGTTAGTACGCCTACCTGGGGCTTAATAATCGCCTCCAGCTTAACCATCTCATTAATGGTAGAGATACCTGCCTCAAAAATACCCAGATCGTTCCGGCTGGTTATTTGCCATACCGAAAGCGGTACACCAATTTGGGAATTATAGCTTTTGGGGTTGCGCACAATATTCTTATCGGCTACCAGCAACTGGTAAAGCCATTCTTTTACTATAGTTTTACCGTTGCTCCCGGTTATGCCTATCACCTGCAGACTAAACTTGTTACGATGGTAAGCGGCTAAAGTCTGCAAGGCGACTAAAGGATTGGCCACTATTAAAAAATTGGCCCCGGGCAGGTTAAACTCCGGGCCATGCTCTACCACAAAATTACGCACACCGGCGGCATAGGCCTCGGCAACAAACTCATGCCCGTTACGCCTGCCGCTTAAAGCAAAAAACAAACCTTCGGCAGGATTATTTATCCGCCGGCTATCGGTAAACAGTATACTAATTATATATTCCTTTACAATATTACCACCGGCATTAATAATTTCCTTTACCTGGGTTATGGGGTATTGATTGCTAAACATGGTACGAATTTGCTTATATTAATCTAACAATAGAAGATTTTTTAACGAATTTTGGTTTCTGATGGATGGCCCTAAAAAAATCAAGATCACCGACCCTAAAGCAGCACTGGCTAAAGCCGAACATTTTTGTGCCTACCAGGAACGATCGCAACAGGAAGTACGCGACAGGCTTTATGAATGGGGATTATGGCCCGACGCTGTTGAGCAAGTAATTAGCCAGCTGATAGAAGGTAACTTTTTAAACGAAGACCGCTTTGCCAAAGCCTATACAAAGGGCAAGTTTAGCCAGAAAGCCTGGGGCAGGATAAAGATAAAACAAGGCCTTAAACTAAAGCGGGTACCCGATATACTGATAAAAAAAGCACTTTTAACTATTGATTCGGATGATTATCTGGCTGCCTTAACAAGGTTATTGGATAAAAAGGCTAACACACTCACCGAAAAAAATCAACTTAAGCGCCGGTATAAACTTCAACAGTACGCCATGAGCCGGGGATACGAGGCCGACATCATTGCTGACGTTTTGAAAGCCAGCGACTTATAAACTATTTAAAAAAAAGTGAAAATTTTCCTTGCAGAGTATGCTTTTCTGTCTATATTTGCACTCCCGCAAACGAGATAGGCAAACGGTTAACCGCAAAGCAACTCAAAGCAGGAAAAATACCAATGCGAAAGTAGCTCAGTTGGTAGAGCACGACCTTGCCAAGGTCGGGGTCGCGAGTTCGARTCTCGTCTTTCGCTCAAAGCCCTTCCATCAAAAGAAGGGTTTTATTTTTAAAAGGTTACTCACCTGCTCAGATGGTGGAACTGGTAGACACGCAGGACTTAAAATCCTGTTCCCGTAAACGGAGTGCGGGTTCGATTCCCGCTCTGAGTACAAAAGCACAGGCAAAGTGCTTCAAAAAGCCCTTAAATCAATGATTTAGGGGCTTTTCTATTTAAAAACCCCTCCAAAAGATTCATTCAATCGCATGTTTTAGTTGAACGATTCGTTGAACTCGCAAGAGCAATCAAAATCGTTCAACGAAAACCTTACAAACAACTGTATATCAAGATGTTCAATAACTAAACATCTTGATAATAAAGCCGTCAAAATCGACATTTGTTTAACCTTTTTATTGAATGATTATGTTGGAAAAAAGCTTCGGGTTAATGTTCTTTATGCGCAAACCTAAAAACAGTCTAAACGGCTCCTACCCTATTTACGTAAGAATTACAGTTGATGGCAAGGCCAGTGAACTATCTACTAAGAGAAAATGTCACACCTCCGCCTGGAATGCAAAAACAGGGCGATCTACCGGTAGTAAAGAAACCACGAAAGAATTAAACCATTTCCTGGATGCGCTTGCCCAGCAAGTTTACCAGGCTAAACGCCGGTTGATAGAAGCCGATAAGGAATTAACTTCCGATTCCATAAAAAGAAACCTTACCAGTACAGATGAAGAAAAAAGAACAATCATTGAGGTGTTCACTAAACATAACCAGCAACTTAAAGCGCTTGAAGGGACTGAATTTGCACACAATACCATTAAACGATATACAACAACCCTGGAGCATACAAAGTGCTTCCTAAAATGGAAATATGGCACAGAGGACCTTGATATCAAAAAACTGGACCATGAAACGATAACAGAATTTGATTTCTGGCTAAAAGGCATTCAAAAATGCAATCATAATTCGACAATGAAATACCTGTCAAATTTCAAAAAGATCGTTTTAATCTGCGTTAAAAATAAATGGCTGCTGTCAGATCCTTTTGCAAATTTCAAATTCACTAAAAAACCGGTGCAACGATTAGCGTTAACCGAACATGAGTTAAACGCGATCACTATTAAAAATTTCAAAAATGAACGATTACAAAATGTGAGGGATATTTTCATTTTCAGTTGCTACACAGGCCTTTCGTATGCTGACGTCCAAAAACTGCGATCTGACGAACTTAACATCGGCATCGATAAAAATCTCTGGATATTTACAAACCGGCAGAAAACCGGCACTCCGACCAGAATGCCCCTAATGCCTGAGGCATTAGCAATCGTTGAAAAATATAAAGGACATCCAAAATGCATTGTAAGCGGATTGCTTCTGCCCGTTTTAAGCAATCAAAAGATGAACTCCTACCTGAAAGAAATAGCAGACTCTTGCAATATTGAAAAACCACTTACATTTCATATCGCCAGGCATACTTTTGCTACTACGGTTACGCTAAGTCATGGAGTACCTATAGAAACCGTTTCAAAAATATTAGGGCATTCATCGATTAAACAGACGCAACATTATGCGAAACTAACTGATAACAAAGTAAGTGATGATATAAACCAACTAATTACCAAACGTAGCCAGAGAGTTTAATAATTGAAACCCTTATAAAAAGAGCTTGCTAATTAAACAGTACTTCAATAATCAAAAAAGCATCGAACAAATGGAAAATTTAATAATAACAGAAGAATATATTTTAAAGAAGATTTATCACATACGAGGTCAAAAAGTAATGCTTGATAGGGATCTGGCAGATCTTTATAACGTAGCCACAAAAGTTTTAAAACAATCAGTGAAACGTAACATAAGCAGGTTCCCGGAGGATTTTATGTTTGAAATGACGACTGAAGAGTTTTCAGATTGGAGGTCACAATTTGTGACCTCCAATTCAGATATTATGGGGCTCCGTTATGCTCCATTTTGCTTTACAGAACAGGGTGTAGCCATGTTATCCAGCATTTTAAACAGTGAAAAGGCAATAAACGTAAACATACAGATCATTCGAATATTTACACGTATTCGTCAGATACTCTTGGATCATTCGCAATTAAAGCTTGACATTGAAATAATTAAATCGAGACTGAATGAGCAGGATCAAAATATGGAAATTGTTTTTAAGTATCTTGATCATATGGCAGCTGATGCTGTCTCACAAAAACGAACAAGAATTGGCTTTAAACCTGACAACTTATAGGTATACTGTAAATTATAAGAAGCAATGTTCATATAATAGGAAACACCTATCATGGTGGTTCGAGTTCAGGTCATATAATGCACTTTTAACCCAATTGATAAGCTCATTGAGATTTATGACGAAAATAAAAAGCTTTATGAGCAACTTCTTGCCAGCGAAAGAGAAAAAGTAGAATTACTTCAGCAGTCGAATGGACTTTAGGCCATCCTGAATTTACAACACACACCCAGTCATTGCACCGCTTAAACAACCGGAGCTTAAAGCAGGGAAACGGTCAAGGGCGGGGCAATCCAATAAAAAAACAAAACACCCCTGCCCCGTTCATATACCCTTTACCGTTTTCCTGCGTGAGCTAATTTTGTGACTGCGGTGCTGTGACTAACCGACAACTGCGCGCCGGGGAAAGGCAGGTGTGTATGAGGAACGAATACACTCCTGCACGTGCTACAGCGAGGCTGATGGCGGAATGAAACCCGGAGCGCAGCCCGTGGTGAAATACAACCACCTGCCGCAGCTGCAAGGCCAAATTCCCCTGTCTGTAATATCAATTGCCCAGCGCCCTTAGCCGAGCATTTGTTCCCGATCTATTCACCAGCCGCCCATCTTTAAACCGTTGCTCCGCCCCCTGTTTTGTTGTTCCTGCTGTAGTTTTAACGCCCTTTCCAATTCCAGCTTTTCCTGCCGCTTTTGCTCCTGCTCCTGTTTTTCCAGCTGCTTTAATTCTAATTTCTGTTCGTAGTCGCCATGCTTTAAAGTATTGGCATAGACAAAAGTTTCTTTGAGTTCCCGGTCATAATCAAACACCCGATCAAATGTCCGTTCGGCAGCCTGCTTGAAAGCCACCCGGTCAAACTGCCCGACTTTAAGGCTGTGTGCCGCATTCTTGCCCCGGGAATTGTTCATGGGGCTTAAGCGGATGCTGTCGGTGATATCTTTCCTGCTGACAATGACCTGTATGTGCATTTGCTCACCCGGTTTTTGTTCGCCCCGTTTTACGAGCCCCTGTTTGATTTCTTCATCCTTATGGGTATAATAACGGTGATTTTCCAGCTTGCCAAAGTATAATATATCTCTATTGCCCTGCACCTTATCCTTTTTAAAGTTTCGGGCATATTCATTCATGACCTGGTTAGCATATTGCTTTAATTGCTGCCTGGCACCTTTCTCGCCAAATTCCTCTTTAAGAAATAACAGCTCGTTTTCGCTCGGGCTGATATTGACCAGGAAAAACTTAGCCTCATCTTTGGATAGCCGGTCGGTATTGTGGTCAATATCATAACGTACCTGGTAAGGCTGAATTCGTTGACTTTCCTGGTTAAACCAGTATTCCGGTTCCAGTTGCGGGTTTTGTTCATAAAGCTGCCGGTTCTCTTTTTCAAGGTAACTGACCAGCTGCCCGCTGCTGCCTTTATTATTGCCCGTTTCGCTCTTGCTGATATTAATGTGCATGGCAGTTGTTTTATAGGTTCTTTATTTGTTGCCGGACATTTTGGATCAGGCTGTCCTTATCGGCCTGTTTGGTCATCATCCCCATAGCTTCCCGGTGCTGAATATAATATTCTAAAATTTCAAGACAATTTCGTTTGGTGACATCTTTGGTGTACTGCGCCTTTTCGATGTTCTTAACCGAAGTCTGTATGCTGTTCAGCGTGGATTGCTGGTCCGCATAGGCGGCCTTTTGATCCTTATTATGGGCAATGATATGCTGATTAAAAAAGTTAACGATGCTGATCTGTGAATTGGTCATCCCCTCAAATGATTTAACCAAGGGCTGTAATAACTGATCTTCCATTGTCCTGATAAACCCGATAATATTATCGCTGCGTTTAACCAGTTCTTTTTTTAACAGTTCATCGTTCAGGTCCCGAGGGTCTTTCTTGCTCTTATAGAAATAATCTACCATCGCAATAAAAAATTCAATCTTGGTCAGGCCACATTTTTCAGCCATTTTTTGCAGCTTGTTATCGGCTGTTACCGGGAACCGTATCGTTTTTATATTTTGGTCTGACTGTTTGTACATGAAATTCCGACTTTTCTTTTCTCATTAACGGTAATTAATCACTAAAACCACGGTATACTGTAAAGTATACGAAAAACGGCCCTTATGGCTATTCCTAAGGGGTAAAGTATACCTCTGGTATACTAAAAACCGTGCTGGCCCCGCAGGGCGAGCGGAAGAGTCAGGTGTAACCTGACTCCCGCTCGCTCACTTCGCTTTCGCGAAGCGACCGCCGCTCTTCTTCCTGATTTGCGAAGCAAATCATTACCGGTGCAGCCCCTGGCTGCACCGGATTTTATATAGCTGGATATCTGTCTAACCATATATCGGAATAACCAGTTATTCCGATATGCAGCTATCCGTATAGCCCGGTATACATATATACCGATACAAAGTATCAGGCTACACTTCCCAACCGGCAGGCCAGTAAACCTGGCTGCCGAGTCTGGGATGGTAAGACGGTCGGTAACGGATATAACCATATTCGTCGAGTTCTTTGATACACTTGTGATACGTTGCGATGGATGCGACCTTGGAAAACGCCATGAGCGTTTTCCGGGTCACACTGAATGGGCTTACAAAACCAGCCCGCTGCCAGCAAACAAACAAACCCGTGAACAAACTTAGATGGGTTGGCAGCAGCCGGTTATCTTTCTCCATTCGCTTAACGAGACTGGCATACCCTGCCAGTTCTTTAACAATTTCCTTTTGCAACTTCATTTGCCCTCACCCTCCAGGATCTTGTTGATGTCTTCCAGCTTGTAGTACATGATACTGCCTACTTTGGTAAAACGCAGTGTTCCATTAATTCGAAGGTTTTGAAGTGTGCCGGGCGAGATGCCCAATAGCTTCCGCACTTCGACGCTCTTCAGCCATTTCTTAGATTGCCCCTGTCCCGGCTGCATCAGTTGTTTGATCTCCTTCAATAACTCCCCTTTAAACTCCCTTAAATCCTCCTTAGTGATCAATTCAATTGCTGTCATTTTAATATATTTTTTTTGTGAATAATTCTTGCCCAAATTTGGGCAAGCCCTATTTTATTGCTTGGGGACTTTGATAGGGTGACCCCCAATTTTTGTTTATTACATCTTGCTTAGTTTCGCATGGCAATGCCCTCCTTTCTTTATTAAACCTGTTCAGTAGAACAATAAAATGCCAGCCACTGAATACAATGGTTCAAAAGTGAGGGCTAAAACAGCAAAATGAATGACCATTGGAGGCGTTTGGTCACGAATGAAAAGACAAAAGCCTATTTCTTAGTCTTTTGAATAATTTTGAAGAGCTTGTCTTTTTCAGAGATGATCGTGTATTTCGGCGGCGGATTATCTTTATCAGCGGGAAAATAGTTGTGGGCGGTATCGATGGAGATGGGTTTATCACCATGTACAAAGTTCTTGGCGATCAGTTTATACCAGGGGCTTTCTGTTTGGCTATTGACGAGTTTGTTATCATTGGGCAGGATCAATGTTCTGATCTGATTAACCAAATCTATAAACACCGGCAGGCCTCCTTTACTAATCACGATCTTTTCACCGGCTTCGTATTTAGTGGACTCTTTTATTTGGCTTTCCAGTTCTTTTATTCTTGTCTTTAACTGGTCGATCAGTTTATTTTTATCGGTGATGACCGATTCCAACGGTTGTGTTTTATGCCACTGATCAATGGTTTTAAGGAATGCCAGAAACACTTCCAGTTTAGCTGTAAAAATCAATCCTTTGGCATAGGCGCTACCTGATGGCTTAAGGCCTTTATAGTACTTGATCCTGTTGTTTATAATATCATAAACATCATTAAAAAAGGTAACTATATACCAGTTGGGACAACCTTTTTATTTTCGTAGTTTAGGAAAAAACTAAACCAACATGGAAGAAACATTTAAATCCGGCGATATGGTCGCCAGTTCTTTAGAACCACATAAACAAATGGTTATTTTATCAAAAAGCACTGACTATACTAACGTGTATTTTGTTAGGTATATTAATAAGGTTACCGGGATGTTTGTATCTCAGGATTTTTATGATTTTGAGTTGATCCGCTATCGGCCTTAGGTACGCCCAATGCATGATTAATTGATTTTAATGCTTCTTTTCTTGTTATTTCAGGAATAGAATTACTGTCTATAACAGCTAAAAGCCCCTCTAATGTTATTTTCAAATCTAATATCATGGTTAATATACCTTTAATAGGCCACTTAAATGAAGCCTATTAAAGGTATAAAATTTACTTTGAAAACAAAAGTACTTTATAAAAAAATAAAGTTTCGATTCTACTTGTCTTGTTTTACAGGTGGTTTACCTAAAAAAGAAGCTTTAATAACGTCATCAAACCCGCCATTTATAGCGAGTTTGGTTTCGTACTTTTCGGCCCTGGGTTTCGGTGTTTTTTCTTTTTTTTCCTTTGCCATTATTCTGCGATTAGTTGTTTGTAAGTTAAACGCTTGCCATTTATGTTTTTGATTGAATCTTCAAATCTAATAACATCTTTAACAACGCGGGCGTTATAGCGATAGCCAAATTCATGGCAATAGCGGTGTAAATGTTTCGGGCTGACTTGATGATAGATTCCGATTATGCCCCGTTTAAGCAATGACCAAAAGCCCTCAATAGTATTGGTGTGATCTTCGCCAACTGTGATGTAATTGCCCTCTGTGTGCTTAATAGCTACGTGGTCATAGTTGTTAACTAATCCACAATATGACTTGTAAGCATCGGTTACTATTTTGCTATCAGCCTTAACGTTTTTKAACATGATCGGTTGCAATGTTGCGGCCTCTGTATTTTCAACAACCTGTAAGGTTACAGTTGAATATTTTGTGTATACTTTCTCTTTAACTGTACGGCCTGCAATTAGCTTGTGTGGGCGTTCTACTATTGTGTAAACATTCTTTTCAGCGATACCCACAACCGGAGTTTTGTCTGCTGCGCTTCTGCCTTGTGATCCTTCAATCTTTTTGTTAGCATGGCGGTTTTTGTTTTTGCCACCTACAAATGTTTCGTCAACCTCAACACCTCCCTCTAACATTTGAGGTGCATTGTTAGTCAACATTAAGCGTATACGGTGTAATAAAAACCATGCTGTTTTTTGAGTGATATTTAAATCACGTGATAGCTGTAAAGATGAAATTCCTTTTTTATGGGCTGTGGCTAAGTAAATCGCAGCAAACCAGTAACGCAATTCTATTTTAGTGTTTTCAAACACGGTGCCAGTGGTAACGGTAAATTTCTTATGACATTCTTTTGCTTTGCATTTGTAACCCCTGTTAGTAGTATAAGCACCAACATTACCGCAATGAGGGCAAGCAACTTCAGCACCCCAACGAGAAACAGCAAGGTAGTTAATACATGTTGCTTCATCTTTGAAGAAATCAAGTAGTTGGATAAGGTTTTTAAAGTTAGTTGTCATTGCTTTATCGTTTTGTTATACAAAGATAACATTTGTCCCAATAACTACCTAATTTATTTAATAATATATTTGTAGGTTTATAGCCTATGGCAAATAACTATAAGCAGAAAGTTGACAAATCCATTCGTTTTAGAGGACAAATATTAAACGACTTTGCAAATATGGAACTTTTACTAAATATGTATATAGCAAAGTTTTTTTGTGGTCAAAACAATGACAAAATAAATCAAATGCAAATACTAATATTAGGTGATGAAAGAATAGGATTTAAATCAAAGCTCGATATTTTTGTACAAATTGCCCAAAATAATGACAAACAATGGTATGACAGTTATAATGCATTCGGCAAGCACATGAAAGCTGATATTTTTAAAGCGATGGAGCAGAGAAATATTTTAGCACATCGAATAATTGATAATGATGTTTTTTTAGGTGTAGCTCCTGACGATGTAATACGATTGGTTATGTTTAAAGACGATATAGCAAAAACAGATTATACAGAGGATTCAATAAGAGAATTGTCTGCCATGATACACTCATTGACCTTTCATTTTGCTAAAAAGTTCAAATGAACAATGCCCCCTATTTCTTTGCAACGTGGCCACGCACAAAGCTGTCAACGGGGGCATAATGTCTTAAATATACCTATAATTCAGTTAATTTAAAAATTTTTCTTTGTCCCAACTGGTATATAGTTACCTTAAAAAAAGCCTCTTCCTGGCCAGCGTTCTCTTCCAGGTAGTGATTTAATTGGTGACTGTAAAACGGAGCATACTCATCTTCCCTAATTTTATAGATCTTATCTACAAAGAAATTTAAACCGAAAATCCTGTCTGTAAATATCGGCCAGCTGATATCGTAACGATGAGGAAATAGCTCAAAGCGGTCACGGAATTTAAAATAGGTTTCTGAAGGCATAAATTTTAATATACCTAAATAAACGATATATTATAGCTTTAGTTTATCTGATTTAAAACAGAAATTTTTTCTTGGCATCAATTATAAGTGGTTTGAGGCCTATTGGGGACTCCTTGTTTTTTGAAAATTGAATCTTGCCCCACCTCTTAAAGAGCCGAAAAAGTGGAATTACACCATCCAAAGTCGGTTTAATGACCGGAATCCCCAAGAATACGAGTATGTACGTCCGTTAAAGCAGCTAATAAATCTCTTTGCAACGAATGCGCCTCATAATTGAGGCGCGTTCGTAGTTAAAATTAGGAAAATGCGGCAAACAACTTTAGGGTTATTGACTGTTGGTGGTAAATGAAATATTTTCTACATGTTCTCCTACGAAAAAGCCTGCCATATCGGAAGTTTTATACCATCCCGGCTTACCAGGCATGTGATCGCTGATCACTTTCCCGTTGATCATGAGGTTTACAAAATAAATGTTTTTTACTTTATGCTGATCATCGTACCCCGCAATAATCGATGTCAATGCATTGTTACCATTATAGCTGATGTTTTTGAATACTATATTCTCAATTCCCCGACCCGGCGAGGTGCAATATTTCCTATTGAAAAAAACGCGTAAATTCACGAGTTGTCCATGCCGGAAATTTTCTATTCGGATATTCTCAAAGCGCACATTTCGGATGAGGTTACTGTCTCCTGCATTTAGGCTTAAACAGCCCTGGTAATCATACTGCGTTTCCATATGATCAAGGATGTCGATATTTATATAATTGAGTCGCTCCAGGACGTCCGGATTGGGCGTGTTGCCGTGTGTTCCTACCAGGATAGGATGAGCGACGTCGGCCCATAAAGTCGAATTTTGCATAGTAATGTTGCTACAGCCTCCGGTAAATTCACCACGAGTACCATACACGGTAGTACAATCGTCGGAGTTCCGATTAAATACGCCATCAAACAATACATTATTACTGGATATCACATTCATGCCATCGCCCCATTTATAGTAACTGATTGCCTTTACGTTTCGAATGATCACATTTTCCGAGCCCCCGGTAAAACATTGTGAACAAATAATCCCATCAATCGTCACATTTTTAGAAAAGGCTATTCTTACGCCCCTGGACGGCGCTTGCTCGATGATCCCTCTTCCTAAAACCTTCACATCCGACGAATGCTGAATCAAAATCCTTCCTTTCAGAATCGCACCTCCGGCCAGATAGAGCGTTTTTCCAGAGGTGACCATTAATTCTCCGCCTGCAACTTCATGTATCCCCGGACCATAATAAATCACGTCAGGATCCTTCGGGTCGGGAACGAAGTCTTCCACGCAATTGGCAAACAACTGCAAATTATGAAAGATATCACCGTTCACTTCAACCGAGAGATTTGCAGGTTTTGATAGTTTGAAAAAGATAGTATGCCCCTTTAACTGATGTTTAATATCATACGACAACGGTCTTATTTTTGCCGCATTAATGGCTCCTTTATTATAGGTAACTGATACCTCCACATCACCAGCAAAGTCAAAATATGCCAGGGAGGAATTTTGCTCCTGGTGAGTCGTGCCAACAACCCGGTCAACTTTAATAAGATATTCGGGAAGGTCCTGCCATTTTCCACCTGGTTGACGGACTTGAACGGTGAAATCGTTGTTTTGAACCGCTCCGGTTGGTGCCGGATAAGCTTTAAGCTGATTTTGAATTTTCTCTGCCCGAACTGGGGTGATTATAATAAAAAAGCAAAGTGAAATAACCGGGGAAAGCGAAAGGCGAATTATTCTTTTAATGGTTGTCATGTAAAGTGTATAGCTTTTATATTAACTAAGACGAGTAATTTCTTTCCAGATACTCATGGAATACGTATAGTATCATTCGCATTCTCTATCGTGATCTGTCTATGGGGCAGATCGTGGAAGAATTAGTTTTATTCAGAGTATTGGAGTAGTGGTTATCCTACCAAACCGGTAGCTCAGTGATATCTCATGAGTAGCATTATTAAAGCCGCCGAGGTTGGCTGATGAGGTACCTAATTGGTAGCTGTAACCGATGTGAAAGGCATTCATGTTTAATGTAAGAATCCCCGCCATGGTCTTATCGGTACGGTAGTTGATGCCAAGCCCCAGGGTCTCTTTTATATACAATGTACCAGATATATCCGCAATAAGCGGCACTCCTTTTGCGTAGGCAACCAATGTTGCCGGTTTAAATTTGATATCCTCGTTGATATTGGCAAGCAATGCCCCCGAAAAGTAATAATGGCTCCTGAAATTGGAATTGTTTTGTACAGATGCGGTTCCCAAACTGGTTATGGTAAGCTCGGGTGCCGAGATTCCCAGGTAGTACCAACCGGTATAATAGATTACGCCAAAGCCAATATTGGGCTTGGTTCCCCTAACATCATTCCTGAAGGTTGGATCTGAAGAATCCAATGTAGAGTAATTGGCTGCATAGCTCCGTACACCCGCATTGATCGACACCGCTAAATAACTCTCTGAATTTAACTGAACCCCTTTTGCAAAATAGGCATTTACTTCGGTTTGATGTTCAATGGCCAACTGGTTATTAAATACGATTAGTCCTGCTGCACCATCAATCGATTCGATAGGCAGGTTCCCGTTGATCAGGTAGGTTACCGGCGCCCCGTCTATCCCTACCCATTGCTTGCGTGCCAGGGTATAAATTGAGCCTACTTTATCTAAAAGCGAATAGGCCGGGTTAAACGGCGTTAGGTTATCCATGTACTGCGTATAACTGAAGGCCTGCTGCTGGGCACCAGCGCTGTTGCCTGTTACTATAAGTAACAGGCACAGGCTTAATGCAACAAGCAGGGGTTTCTTGTTATTATAAATTTTATTCATATCCGGGATCATGCCGTGCTATTAGTATTTAATGATGATGAAACCCGTTTTATGTTTATTTTCTTCACCCTTCTTATATTCCAGCGTGTAAAAATAGGTGCCCGGCTGCTGCATGGCGCCGCCTATGCTGGAATGCCCGTCGAACACTTTCGAGCTGTTATCATAGCCTTTTGCTTCAAATATTTTAACACCACTGCGGTTCATGATCGTTAATTTATTATCCGGGTAAGCCGTTAATCCGTCTATGATCAGCACATCATTAATACCATCCCCATTGGGCGAAAGGCCCTGGTGCACTACAATTCCTTCGTTGATGATGTCGCGCTGCGGCGGAGCCAGGGCCAGCGGGGCGCTCTTGAATGACATGGAGCCTGCCGAAGGTTCTGTCCCGTAAATTAGCTGCCCTTTGTAATAAACCGTAATGTGGTTGTTCTCTTTCATCACATCTTTGGCCATGTAGGAGTAATCATTCAGCTCATTAAAGTTCGACCAGTCTGCTTTGACAATACGGTACTGAATGTTGCCCGATGAACTTAAAGGATAAAGGGTACCAGCTGAGGAATTTACCGCAAGCTCCAAATAAGTATCGGCCCCGGTAAGCGCAGTACCTAATGGTACAAAATTGCCCCTGATGTTACCGCTGCCTTTTTTAGCATAATCTATCCAATAGTTCAGGTTCTGGGTACCGTCTTTGGTAAACCAGTAACGGGCTGTAATGTCGCCAAAAGCTACCGGTACATTCCCGGTATTATTAATGGCCAGGTAGGTGCTGATGGTATTGCCGCTGGTAGCTGTGTTTTGATTCTGGTAAAACACGTTCAGGCTGGTAAGCGGGGTAGCAACAGCCGGCTCGGTTCCCCATATCAGCATCCCGTTGCGGTAAAGCGTAATATGATTGTTATTAGCATAGCTGCTGGTATTGCTTTGATGGGAATAATCATCCGCCTCGTTCAATAATCCCCAGTCCTGGTTGGCAAACCTGGATTGTATTTGCCCGGTATTGCTGTTAGCACCCAGGTTACCTGTTGCGGTGAAGCTATATTCCACGTAACCCAGGGCACCATTCCGGGGCTGATCCAACGGAACATATTTCATTTTTACATTACTGTTCCCCAGCTGGGCATAATCTATCCAGGTATTAATGCCGGCATAATTCTCTGCAGTGAACCAGTAACGCATGGTTAATTCGCTATAGGCTATGCCAACAGAATCGGCATTCACTACCTTCACATATGGGCGGGCGATGTTATTGGTCAGTTGTCCGGCATCGCCATCCTGGTACTGCACCTGCAGGTTAAGCGGGATAACGGTAAAGGTTTGGCTACGCGTTGTGTCTTTATAAGTTGCATTACCCGGCTGGCTGGCAGTAATAACAGTTGTTCCGGTTCCTACAATATGAACCAGTCCGTTTGTTATGGTGGCAACGTTTGTATTACTGCTGCCAAAGCTTACCGGCAGGCCCGATGAAGCGGTTGCGGAAATGCTAAAATCAGCATCGCCTGGTCTTTTAGCAGGCAGGGAATTGAAAGTAATAGTTTGAGCCAGTTTGTTTACCGTAAGGCTTTGCGTTACCGAAGTTGCAGGAAGATAGATAGCACTTCCGTTTTGCAGCGCAGTAATGCTCACCGTACCAGCTCCTTTGATGTGAATTTTCCCGTTTACGATGGCTGCAACTGTGGTATCGGAGCTTGCGTAGGATACCAATAGGCCTGAGCTTGCAGTGGCACCTGCATCAAAATCGGTATCATTTACATTTTTCGAGGGAAGTACATTAAACGCGATAGTTTGAACTGCTTTTTGAACCGTGAGTGTTTGATTTATTGAAGTTGCCGCTTTGTAAGCAGTATTTCCGGCCTGGGCAGCGGTAATGACAGCCGTTCCTGCTGATTTAATATGGATATTCCCATTAACAACAGTTGCAATTGTGGTGTCTGAGCTGTTAAAACTCAGGGGCAAACCAGAAGTTACCGAAGCACCGGGAGCAAAGTCTGCGTCTGTTACAGATTTGACAGGTATAGCGGCAAAATTTATAATTTGATCGCCTAACATATCTGAAGCTATTTCTGAGGAAATCAACGCTCTGCCGTATATTTTAAAATTATCGATGGACCCATTGAACATCGGATCGGAGAACTGAGATTTACCCAGGTAGTTAAGCGTGGTATTTCCAAGCACCGACGGTTTAATAGTAATGTTTGTTGATGAAGCAACGGATGCGCCGTTTACATATATCGTAGTGGTGTTTCCTGCCCGTGTTACCGCCAGGTAGGTCCAGGTATTTAATGGGAACGTGTAATTATAGCTAAGACTCTGTTCTGCAGTCGAACCGTTCTTGGTACCATAACGAATAATGGACTTACCACTGGAAACACCGGCCTGAACCGTAAGGAACATATATTGCGTAGCGCCCGACCCAAAATCAAACACACGCATCCAGGTGCTCAGTGCATCCATTCTTACCCATGCAGATATGGTAAAATCATTCAACGTACTCGTAATACCCGCCGGAAGCGTTGCATATGAAGTAGCTGTGCCATCCAGTTTAAGAGATGTTCCGTATTGTCCTGCATTCCGGGTTGCAGTGGCTGCTAATGTACCGTGATTGGCTCCCCAACTGTCGATGGCGCGAGTTCCGCTTGTTTCGTCAAATTTCAGGTAACTAACCTGACCAACATTAGGTAATGCCACTACCTCAGCGCTCGGAGGCATTTCACCTACACTATCAACCGAAGCAACTACATAGTAATAAGTAGTTCCATTAGCAATATTGGTATCGGTAAACCTGGTAGTGCTCACATTTCCGATAGTGGTATAAGGCCCGCCAGATGTGGTTGAACGCTTAACATTATACGTCAAATTCTGAATAGCATCCCACTCCATGATGTTTTTAGCATCGCCTGCTGCAACTATAACATTACTTACTGCAGTATTCTGTACGGTTAACGTAATAGTTTGCGTACCTGTACTACTACCATTGCTGGCAGTTAAGGCGATAGGAAAAGTACCGTACACGGTAGGCGTACCGGATATTACACCCGTAGTACTGTTTAAACTTAAACCTGCCGGTAAGCCTGTTGCCGCAAAATTGCTGAGCGGCTTAGTGGTAATGGTATAAGTAAATGTTTTGCCAATTAAAGTTGTAGGCTGAGTATTGTTGGTAATGGCAACCGATAATACTTTTGTTTGTGCCGGCGCCGGCCAATAAACGCTATTTCCAGCTTGGGTAGCGGTAATGGTTGAGGTTCCGGTAGAAAGAACGTGAACTTTACCATTCAAAATTTTTGCGACCGTAGTGTCCGAACTGGTATAGGTTACCGGAAGGCCCGAAGAGGCGGTAGCAGCAGGATCAAAATCATCATCGCCCATTAATTTTGAGGCAATAGAATTTAGCGTTATGGTTTGACTTAAATAACCGGCAGCAATTTCAGATGCACTTAAAGCCCTGTTGTAAATCTTAAATTCATCAATTGAACCTTTAAACATAGCATCAGGAAACTGAGATTTACCCAAGTAATTTAGGGTGGTACTGTCAATATCAGCTGGCTTGATCGTAATAGCTGTAGTAGTAGTAACTAAAGAGCCGTTAATATACATACTGAATGTAGTACCCGACTGAGTAATTGCAAAGTGTGTCCAGGTATTAAGCGGAACAGTGTAAGTATAGTTCAGCCCTTGTTCTGAACCTCCATTTTTAATCCCGAAACGTACCTGGCCGGCAATTCCGGTTTGTACGGATAAATACAGGTACTTGGATGTTCCTGTTCCAAAATCAAATACACGCATCCAGTTTGCTAATGCATCCATTTTCACCCATGAGGATATGGTATAATCAGATAAAGGCTTCACTATACCCGTTGGAAGGGTAGCATATGAAGTAGCGGTTGCATCCAGTTTAAGTGCCTGTCCGCTTCTGCCAGTACTACCGCTTGCAGTGGCTGCTAATGTTCCGTGGTTTGCACCCCAGCTATCTATGCTCCGGGTTCCGCTCGCTTCGTCAAATTTCAGGTAAGTAAGTTGCCCGGTATTTGGTGTTGCCACTACCTGGGCACTGATGGGATTTTCGCCTATACTATCCACAGCAGCTACTACATAGTAATACGTGGTTCCATTGCTCACGTTTGTATCGGTGAACTTTGTACCCGAAACCGAACCGATGGTAGTATAAGTTCCCCCCGAGGTAGTTGAACGTTTAACATGGTAGCTAAAGTTTACCACCGGGTTCCACTCAACTATATTCTTAGCATCGCCGGAGGCAACTATAACACCTTGTACCGTAGTGCTTAAAATTGTTAATGATAAGGCAGCTGTATCTGCCCCGGCTTGATTTGAAACGATTAAAGAAACAGCAAAAACTCCCGGTACAGTTGGAGTTCCGGATATTACGCCGGTAGTAGCATTTAAGCTTAAACCGGCAGGAAGCCCGGTAGCATTAAAGCTGGTTGGCGATTTAATACCTGTAATACTGTAAGAGAATGATCTGCCAATCAACGCGGTATCTGCTAATGCACTGGTAATCGCCACCGGTATGGTACGGTCGTCCAATAGCTGAACATCGTTACCTGTTCCTCCTCTGTAAGTGATACGGAAACTATACCCTCCTGCCGAAATAAGAGACATTTCGGGCAGGTTGTTGAAAATTCCGTTAATAGGCGAAGTTCCACTATTGTTAATAATCGTATATGAAGCTCCTGATGGCAGTGTACCCGCAATAGGAATTAATGCAAGCTTTGGCTTATTTAGCAACGTCACTGTTTTAGCTGTAACACTATCGCCAACACCTGTACCCAAATTCAGTTCGGCCTGGTAGGTAGCGTCAGACTTTAAGGTAAGGCTTGCAACACTTAAAGTGCCCACCTTTAAAAATCCCGGCTCCAATATTGCACCTGCACCAGATCCGGTTCCAAGAGTTGCCGAGGACTGAGTTAGTCCCCAGCCTCCCAGTGAACCTTGTTCTATAATTACCGGACTAACAAAAACCCCACTGGTTGGGTTATTGTTTATCAATAATTTCCCTCCTTTTACGGTGGTAGTTCCGCCATAAGCCTGGTTACCCCACATTTCTAAAACGCCGGTACCTATTTTTTCAATTATCAAACTACTGCCATTAGCGTTAATGGTTCCGCCATAACTGGAATAAGTGTTAAGGGCGCCAATACTGATAACAGGCGCACCGCCCGCATCGGCACGGATATAACCACGACCGTTGAGTGCACCGAAGTTTAGCGTTCCACTTGAAAAACCGATACTTTGACAATCAACGGCATTCGCATCTAATAACCAGTTTGCGTTTGCACTACCTGATTCGGGAACTCCGAAACGTATTCGCTGTTTACCGCTTCTCAACTTTGAGATAAAGGTGCCGGTAAATTGGCTATTGTCGCCCAGGAGATTAAGGCCTGCATAATCATTCCCGTCATGCTGCAGGGTACCGGAGCCTAATAGTTTTCCGTAAAGAGATATTGAATTAACATCTTCATACATAAAACTGGTTCCGGGCAATACTTCTATGTCGTTATACAATTTGAGGTCGGCACCGGCCGTAGCTTGCAGCGCCCCTCCATTCATCTGAATTTTGCCTACACCCAATGGGCCTGCTGTAGGATTGCTTGCAGTTCCGGTTCCCAGGCCCGCTGCCGCTACAGTACCACCACTAATAATTGTGTTTCCTGAATAGGTATTATTACTATTTCCTTTAACGTATAAAACAGCCGCCCCGGATTTCATTAAGGAACCTGTTCCGCTTATACCTCCGTTCAAAACAACGTCGCCTGCGGCGCTATTTACGTTTAACTGATTAGTTAGCAGTAACGGAGTGGCTAAAGTCTGAGGTCTGGATGAGTTGTTAACCAGGTCATTCTTCATTGTCAGGGCATTACCAAAGATGATATTTCCGTTGGCAGCTGCGCCAAATTGAATTCTTGAGGCTACCAAACCAGTAATATCATTAGTTAAAAGGCTATCACTTGCCGCACCAAAAGTTATAATGGCTGGATTTACCGGAACTATATTTTCAACCCAGTTGCCTGCAAGGTTCAACGAATCTGTAATGGCTGTTGGGCTCCATGTAAATGAGTTTGCACCAGGTACGCCAAAAGCTTCCGGCGAATTAGCACTTTCTTTTGTAGCGCCTACAGAAGAGACAACATAATAATAAGAATTTCCATTACTAACATTGATATCGGCATAGGTATTAGCTGACACATTGGCTACGGTAATATAAGGGCCTCCGCTTACTGTGCCCCGTTTTACATTATAAGTAGCTGCTCCTGAAGCGCTGTTCCAGCTCAGATCAACTTCGTTGTTTTTATTAACCACTGTGGGTTGTGCCGGGGCTGCAGGAGGAACGGCAGCAAAAACTTCGTTTGAATTACCGCTTTCTTTATCCCCTGTAAGGGCCGTAACAACATAATAGTTATTCACTTCCGGTACAGGAGATACATCCGTAAAACCAGTACCGGTAATTCCTGTCTGAATTGTTGTATAAGTTCCCCCGGGAGTTAGCGACCGTTTTACCGAATAACTGGTTGCATTAGCTGAAGCTACCCAGGTAAGATTAACTTGTGTAGTGTTAACAACCGATGCCGCAACAGAAGCAGGCGCCGCGGGCGTTTGGTTATTTATCGTGTTAAGTATCAGCGTTGCTGTACCTGTTCCGCTGGCATTGGTAGCAGCTATGGAAATTTCGCTTTGCCCTATTGTGATTGGCGTACCAGAAATAATGCCGGTTGCCGTATTAATGCTAAGCCCTGCCGGCAAGCCACTGGCACTATAGGAAGATGCATTAGCACTGGCAATAATGCTATAACTAAACGATGCACCAATGGTAGCTGTGGCTGTGGTAGCACTGCTGATCTCCGGAGAGCCGGCTGGCGCGGTTTGACTATAGGCCACATTACTGAACGTGGCAGTATTTAACGCCGACGTATTGTTTGAGAGGGTATAAAATCCTGCGTACAAATTAGTTGGAAAACCCGTTGCAGAATACCAGCAACCATCATTAGTCCAGTTAACACCATCCTGCGTATGATACACAAATATGCGGGTGCCTACACGCTCAATTTTTAGCCACCAGGGAGCTTTGGGTTGCCAATGCCTGCCGGCACCGCCGGTAGCGTTAAGATAAAGATCATAAAAAGCTGAACCGGGGGCTAATGACTCGCGTAACATGACACCGCAGCCTCCGGTAGTAAGCGACATATTCTCAACTTTTACCACAAGACCGGCATCGCCGCTAACTTTTTTAAAATTGAAGCTGAAAGCTGTACTGGTAGATGTGCCGGCCCCTTTAAGTGTCCAGATCCCGTTACTGTATGAAGCGCTGCCTGCCAACCCGGTATTACCGATATCTATATTGGTGAGGTTGCTCACCGCCTGCACATGATCGGCAGGATAATAAACAGGAGATAAACTATGTGCGGTAGAAGTATCGGATGATTTCAGATATAAAAAATCACCACCGGCCGGAGAATAATTAGTGGCCCCGGACTGCATCAATGCGGCCCTCATCCTGTCGGTATTAGGGGTGGCTACCCCCTTACGTACATTATAAGCGCTGTAAATGAGGTTGGTCATATCGCCGGCCCTTGCTCCGGGCTGAATCCCCCAGCTGGTCCAATAACTTGCATATCCCCCAAACGGGATATAAGTCATGGTAGCTCCGTCAAAGGCGTATTTATGATAAAGCTCGCCGATTGCCAATACCCGGTTATCCAGTTCGGCAAACATATCTATCCCCTGCTTGTAGGCAACTTCTGCGCCCCAGGCCAGGGCAGCTGCCTGCACGCGCCAATGGTCGTCGCGGCCTGCATCCCCAACTTCGCCATTGGGCAGTGAATTGCGCATGCCTCCCCCGGCATCCATCCTGTAAACCTCCACCGCCTGATTAAACCGGGTGGCATCATCACAAAAAACAGACGCAGCCAGGGCTATTTTTAACTGAAGAGCGCCTTTGTTCTGGTCGCGTAAGGGACCAGGCACCCAGGAAGTTGGAAATAACACATTAGCAAAATAATTTTTTACATGCTGTGTATTGGCCGCGGTCCAGCCGGGAAAAGTAGAGCGGAGTATTTCGGCACCTACGCCCCAATACTGGGCATAATCGCCAATATCCAGCATAGATTCATTACCACCCCAGGTGGTATTGGTTACCGCCCAGCCATCAAGTATATTAGTAGCTTTTCGGGCATAAGTTGAATCTCCTGTAAACCACCACATAAACGCCAGGTTGTGGATAGCAATCATATCATTCTTCCATTGTCCGTTATTCAAATCGGGAGCACGGGTTACGGTTTGCTGCGGCGCAGCAGGAGAGTAACTTAGTTGGGAATGGTAGTCACTCTTAAATGTATTGTAAGCCGAAAGCCAGGGCTCTTTGGTAATATTGGCTTTGAGCTGGTCCAGGTCGGCCCGGTTAAAGGCCACACCGGGATGTACAAAAGTTTGGGCCTTCACAGGTGAAATACCTGAAAGAATCAGGCCGATACTGGTTAGTAAAAGAAAAACGGATTTTCTTTGCCTTATCCGTTTCAATTGGTCAAGTAAATGTTTCATCATATCGGGGTTTTAACTTAGGTTAGAAACTCATGAAAAGTTTTACATATGACTGATGATGTATTGATCAAATACTCTGTGCTGTAGAGATTTCGGTAAAAAAAGATTATTATTTAATTCCGACAGTTGATCAGTCAACCGGTTTGTAAATCAGGCTGTGCAAATTGAATTTAGACAGCATGGAGATTTGGGTAGTTCTACCAAATGGATAATATGGGTTATGACAAAAAGCGCTCAAGGCTCTTTTCCTGAAAATGTATGCCAATGCGGTTCGATTAAGCACATCGCCCGCCAATGCATATTGAGATATCAAGCAGAAAGGAGATCAGAAAACTGAGTAAAACTATAATAAATGAGTGGCCGAATCCGGCAATGTTAGATATTAACTCCCCCAAAGTGGGTTAACATAGCTTAACACATTTCAAACACAACACGATATTAACACTTAACAATCAGTGAATTACGTTTTTTACATAATTAACACTAAACTGATGTATCGCGCAATTTAGGCGCATTCAAATATTTGTGCCTTTTGTTGGCCAATACAGGTACCGAAGGGACCTGGATCATTTAACCAGGATCAGGCAATAAAAACAAAGGTATCGTTTGATGCTTATATCTTCCTTACGTTATAAGCTATTCCGTTAGCTATTATTAATAACAGCTAATCGTCGTTAACTATTTAGATCCGTTTGCCTTGTTAACTCCCCGGGGCTTTTAAAAAATTACGACGATATTTTTTAATATACTCTGAAGGGTTTATTCCAAAAACCCTATGAAACTGTTTCCGGAAATATCGGGAATCATTGATACCAACTTCGTACGCAACCTCTTTAACCTGGATATCTGTTTTGATCATCAGTTCGGCTGCTTTTTTAAGCCGGATATACCGGATAAATTCGCTGATAGAGAGGCCTGAGATAGATTTAACCTTTCTAAACACATTCGATCGGCTCATTCTCATTTCCAGGATTAATACTTTTACATTAAAATCTTTATCCTTAAGATGCAGCTCAACAATCTCAGTCGCTTTCTTTAGGAAAGCACTATATTCTTCAGAAACTTTTTCGTTATTATTTTGAAGCGTAACGTCATTAATAAAATATTTTTTTAATGAATCACGTCCCTTCAATATGCTTTTAATCCGGGCTAAAAGTAATTCTCTTTCAAACGGCTTTGTAATATAATCATCTGCACCGCATTCAATACCTTTAAGTTTAATCTCCGGTGATGTCGTTCCGGTAAGCAGAATTACAGGAATGTGGCCAAACTCATCTGATTCTTTAACGTTGGAACAAAATTCTACGCCGCTTATTCCGGGCATAACGATATCAGATACTATAATATCTAATTCTTTGCTTCTGACAATGTTGAAGGCATCTTCGGCGTTCTCTGCTTTAAAAACGTTATAATGATCATGAAGAATTTGTTCAAGAAAATTCCTTATTTCGGTATTATCGTCCACTACAAGGACATTAGGTTTTCGTTCGACAACGTCGCTAAAAACTTGATCCATACTCTTTGAAATGGTTTTTTCGTCTTTAGATGCAGGCTCCGGAAAATCAATATACAGTTCGCCAAATAGATGAGCATCGGAAGATTTTTTTTCGTTTTGAAAATCCGGAGAAATGTTATCCATGTTCTTTGGCAATTGATAAGTAAACACCGTTCCAGCCTCGTCATCACTCGTATAGGTTAAGCTTCCTTTTTGCATTTCCGCAATTTTTTTGGAAACAAATAAGCCAATACCAAAACCACTTTTCCTCGCCGATTCTTTACGGTGATTAAGCCTGAAAAACTTATCAAATAATTGATCTCCAACATGAGGGGGGATGATAGGCCCTGTATTTTTCACTAACACCGAAACGCTATCAACATCATCCCTTAAAACAAAAGATACACTCCCCTTTTCGCCACAATATTTAATCGCATTAGATAAAAGATTAAACAACACTATCTCGATTTTCTCCCTATCGGCAAAAACAGGCAAACTGTTTGTTACATTATCAAAATGATATTTGATGTGTTTTGCCTTTATCTGGTTATTAAAGCATAAAAACACTTCATTGCACAGTTCACTTAAATTTAATATCTCGGGCTTTAGCTCAGATACATCGTTCTCGGCGCTTTTAAATAACAATAACTGATCTACCAGGCTCAAAAGCCGCCGTGTGTTTCTGTAAACTGCGCCCACATCAACAGAATGAATATTTACGCCATCGCTGTTAAGCAAGTCTTTTATCGGATTGACAATCAGGGTTAAAGGCGTCCTTAGTTCATGAGCAACATTTGTAAAAAATGATATTCGTTTTTCATTTAATTCAGCCTCCTTGGCCGCTTCAAGAGCAGTTAGTTTAACTTTATATTTAAAAAAATCTTTTTGTCTTTGATAACGAATATAAGTGTATACCCCCCCTCCGGCAAGTGTCAGATAGAGGCAGTACATCCACCAGGTTCGATACCACGGAGGTAAAACAGTAATCCTGACCATACGGCTTTGGGGATTCCAAACGCCGGATGCATTGGTAGATTTAATTTCGAGTGTATAACTACCGTCCATTAAACTTGCATAACTGATAGACCGAACTCCGTTTTTGATATAATTCCAGGCCTTGTCTTTTCCTCTTAGAATATAGGCATACTGTATTTTTTCTGGAAACGTATACTCCAAAGCTGCAAATTCCAGCGAAAACAATGATTTCTCGAATGGTAACGAAATACGACTAACTTCCTGAATACCAATAACATTATCAACATACTCACTCTGTGCTGTTATGGAGGTATTTAAGACGTTAACACCAGTAACAGTTAGGGCCGGGAAATTTTTATCTGCTTTAATGGCAGATGGGTTGAACACATTAAAGCCTTTTATGCCGCCGAATAATAATTCGCCAGAGCTTAATTTCGCCGAAGCATTATAGTAGAACTGATTTGACTGAAGACCATCATCAGCATGATAATTTTCAAAGCTTAACTGCTTCGGACTAAGTTTGGATAAACCATTATTAGTTGCCAGCCAGATATAGCCCTGATTATCTTCCTCTATATTTAAAATACCGTCATTGGGCAAGCCATCTTCTTCGGTATAAACGGAAAATTTGCTATTTCCTGGTGTTAATTTCCATAAACCACTTCCCTGTGATCCAATCCATACATTACCGGTTTTGTCAATTCTAATGGCTCTTACACAACTACCTATGCGATATTGAATAACTGCTCCGGATTTCTTGTTAAGCTTTAAAATGCTATTTACTGTACCAAGCCAAAAGTTACCCGAGTGGTCTTCTGCAATGGAAAATATATCCTTGTAAACAGCATACGGAACACTTTTAAACTGCTTGCTTGCTGCATCAAACTTATACAATCCTTTTGTTACATTACGTGCAGAAGGGCCTCTGAGGCAACTTACCCAAATATCCTTTTCCCTATCCATAAATAACCGGAAAGCATATATACTCCCCATGTTCTTTTGCTGAAACTGAACTTCTTCAAATGTTTGAGTTGCCTTATTAAACCTGGTAACCCCAGAACCATATGATCCAATCCAAACATTGCCTTTATCGTCTTTTATTATCGATGGAATTTGATTGGCTCCTAAATGACCTTTATCAACTTTAAAAAGATGATTTCTAAAATTATTGGTTTTCCTGTTCCAGATACTAATCCCTTTGCCGTCCGTTCCAATCCAGATATCATCACCATCTTCACAGAATGAAAAAACAGTGTTATGAGCTAAACTATTACTGTTAAAAGGTTCATTTTTGATAGTTTTAAAAATATCCTTCTTTTGGTCAATAATGTTAACTCCTCCTCTAATCGTTCCTATCCATTTTCGCGATTCCTTGTCAATAAAAATTGTACTTATTGCATTACTTAATAAAGATTTTTCAGATTGCGTGAAGGCCTTTAATACGGTTTTCGCAACAACGTCTATGGAGAACAGTCCGTCACCGTCGGTTGAAACCCATAATACACGGCCATTCTCGAAACAGACGTCCATGATACGGTTCACAGTCAACCCACCTGGAATGTCAAAAGGCTCTATTTTATCAGTACCATTATAGAATTTAAGCAGCCGCCCCGCATTGGAACCTATCCACAGGTTGCCGCTTGAGTCGAACGTCATGCATTTTCCGTTTTTTATAGTTGAATTGACAATCTCAACACGGTTCAATCTGGAATTGTAAATGCATAAGCCAACTCCCCTGCTTAATAGCCAAACGTTGGAGTTTTTATCTAAGCTAAGTGATTCGACACTATAATCTGTCCGCATAACAGCATTATCATACAAAGGTATTTGATGCAATACCATAGAAGAGTGTTTCAAAACCAATAAGCCAGAACCAGTCGATCCCACAAAAACATCATTGTCTTTCCGGGCCTTTAAACACTGTACCCAAGTACTAAAAGGCAAAACAGAACGATCAGGCAAACTTGCAGATATATAGCTTGCATTTGAAAATTTCAGACTTTTATAATCTAAAATGCTAAGCCCCTTCGATGTTCCTACATACAATTTACCATCGGGGGTTCCGGTTATACCATATACAGTGTTATCGTTCAAACTATACGGATCACGAACTCTTTTTCTATATTTTGCAAAACTATAACCGTCAAAGCGATTCAACCCGTCTAACGTGCCAAACCACATAAAACCATATTTGTCTTTATAAATACTGGTTACTGAGTTGTTGGATAATCCTTGTTCTAAACCTAAATAACCGAGATTTTGGGCGAAAGACGGATTTATAAATGCGATGAAGAGAAAAACAAAAATAATAAGAGATCGACAGGGCATTATGAATTCCGTTTAATAGGGTTACAGTGGCTCAAAATGAAATGTTGCAACAACAATCTTTATAATCAACACAAACACAAGTTAAGGAAAAAGGCATAATTATTCGCCGCTTTTTGTCCGAACCATTAAACCCATTTACTAAAAAATGATCGTACTACCTACAACCAAATATACTTCATCTAAAACTTATTTGTAATTCTAATGCACGCAAACTAAGTGATGGCAAAACGGTTTGTACAAAATGTCAGGCTACCCGTAGTTCATCTTCGGCTCCATACAATTCCCTCAACGTTTGAACCGCCCTATATACATGATTTACAACCGATTGATATCTTATACCAGTCATCGATCCAATCTCGGCACAAGTCAGTCCTTCAAAAAATCGGAGCCGAATTATTTCCTGCTGGCGGTCGGGCAAGCGATTTAACGCGTATTCAATCATTCTACTTTGCTTAAGCGTCGCTTCCAAGACAAACTGATCGCATAACAGCAAAGAAATATCCTTTAACATTTCCAATTGGACCAATTGATTCCTTTCTTAGCCATAATTTAATAAACACCTCCTGTATCAGATCATCGGTAAGCTCTTCGTCATTTACCATCCTGTTGCCTAAAGCATATAGCACAGGATAAAGATTTTGATGGATTATGGAATACGAACGTTTATTTCCTATACAAACCTCACTCCAAAGGTTGGATAGCTCCTCTAAATTTTTCATCATAATGGTTTTCTCAATTAGTATCTCGCAATACCCCGAGTTGATATTTTCTTATTTATATTGGTTCTGTATTCTTCCAAAACTCCTATCTGCCCGAGCGGTAAGGGAGTTCCTAACCACCTTTTAAACGCTAAATTGTTATGCCGTTAAAAAAGGTTGTTAGCCGGTGGAGTACGCTAAACTATCGCAAATTGGAACTCGCTGAGAGGCCTAGAACGGCCAATCGAAGGGGGTATAATAGATCAAAACGGGCCTGATTTTACCTTCTGTCAGTTTTTAATTTTTAATGCAGGGAATGAATGGATTAAGCTTTAGTCATCGCCGCTTATAATTAAAGAAACTTTGGGAATAATTAAATCGCCCCTTCGGCTAAAGAGGTCTTAAAATGTAACCTACGGGGCTTAATGTCTCGTTTTGGTTAGTTATACATTAATTAGATAACTTAGATTTATTGACGCAGGCATTCCTTCTAAATTGAACCTAAAGGTTAATTTAAAAGGAATTATATAACGAAATAAGGAATTAGAAGCTCCCTGAATCAGATGTTTAGTATCGGCGGGGTATCCTGGTCAAGTAAAAACATGATTTGATTAATGGGCCCATAAAAAGCCCATTGCAAATTCTGCCACTATGCGTAGTGTTTAAAGAGAAAAGAGTCGAAGTTTAGAAATTAACTTCAACTCTTAAAGTACGCCGTAAGCTATAGGCACGTCAATAACCTGCTTTAGGCGTTGTTAAAATTGAGCATTAAAATTCCACCTTTTAGCCAAAGCCTCTGCCTCCTTTTTTGTTAGCTGAATAACCGCACAGTGCTTAGGAGAAGAAAAGTTAGTCGCTTTCATGGGCCCGTCGTTGAAATGTCCAAGATTCTTAAAATTTATAAAATCGCTGGTTTCACTAAAGCCGAAGTTGTTAGGCGTTATGCCGTAGATATCGTAAATAAGAACCCATTTTTTTTCGCCGATCCGTTTGAATACCGTTGGTGCTTCGCATGCTTTAGGTTCCGGGTCGTACCATTTAGCATCGTAAACGTATCCCTTATTTAGTGATTTGGATACCGCTTGCTTAATACCGGGAGTACCATCATGAGGCACATAAAACAGGTGATAGTTTTTCCCTACCCGGGTTATATCTGCATCAATATAGGATACATTTTTCGGATACTCGAACAATAATTCCGGAGCTGTTTCCAGTTTGGTAAAATCATCGTTTACATAAGAATAATATATTTTGTTTTTGCCGTTTTTAAAACGCATAGTAAAATAGATCATCATTTTCTTTTGATCCTTATCATAAATGGTTTCGGGCGCCCAGGCACAACCTATATCTTCCAGGCCAGGAAACGCCTGATCCACCCTGACTATGCTGCGGCTCCAATTGATCAGATCCCATGATTTCATCAGCACCATCGAGCGATTATTTCCCCAGCCATACTCCTTATCCCTTTCCCACTCGGTGTCGCGATAGCCCGCTTTTTTAGCAAAGATGTGTAAATCTGTCATTGCTAAATAAAATGCGCCATCAGGGCCACGTGAAATATGGGGGTCGCGAATTCCTTTCTGTAAGGCAATTGTATCTCCCGCCATTACCGGCTTCCCGTTATTTATATCTGAAAATGAATAACCATCTTTACTTAATGCCATATAAAGGCTATGTGTCTCGTCCTTGAAATATACCATCAGGTAAGCGCTCATATCTTTCTCCTTAATTTTTTTCTGGGCTATAGCCTGTTGGGATATAAAAGTTACGACGACTAAAAGCTTAATGGCTATTATTATTCTTATTTTCATTGTTAAATTAATTTGTTTTGTTAAGACCAGTTCTCCGGAAATTCTATTTCGTTTTAACTCTCAGTATCGTGAATGAATACGGAGGCAATTCTGTTGAATTAATTTCGGCAAGTGGAGCCTCTGCAACTGCCGGCAAGATATTTTTATCAGTAAGTTGCCCCTGCAATACAGTTTTCGTTATTTTTTCTCCCAGAGGCGTAATATTTTTAAAATCAGTAAGCGCCTTAACGGCAACAGGAAGCAAGTTCACTAATTTAATGATCAGGTCCTTAGATTTTGAATCGCGTACAACTGATATAGCCACCCGCTTTTTTACCGCATCCTGGCTATTAGACAGGGTTACCGAAGCTGGCAGGTATTGGTCTCCCGAATTTTGGCCATAAAGTTTTTGCACCTGGTAAGCAGCTGTGAGCCTAACTTCAGTATTGTTAAAATATATCATATCAGGGTTCCATTGGGTGTGGCCTTCTTTGGCAAGTAAGGGAGCGTAAGAACTCATGCTTACCACATCAGCATTACGCTCCAGTGAAGTTAAATAAATAGCTTCAGATAAGGCAGATTCAAAATTAGCGCCCTGCCCTGGCACCGTTGCTGCATACTCACCCAGGTAAACTTTAGGTTTTGACCGGTCATAACTGTCGTAAAAATCCTGATTATTAATAAACCAGCCTGCTTTATTATAGTAATGCTCATCAACTATTGGAATCTTTAACCTGGATGCAACATCCCAGCCTTCCCGATAATCTGTACCTTCAAAACTTGGCCCGGCAGTTCCGATTACTATAATCTCGGGATGAGCCTTTTTCAAAGCATTAACAATCATTGTAAATCGCTCTTCAAATATATCGGTTATCAAATCTTCGTTCCCAACGCCGATATACTTTAAATTAAAAGGTTTGGGATGCCCGGCCTGAGCACGTATTTTCCCCCATTTGGTATTAACATCCCCGTTTGCCCATTCTACCAGATCGATTATATCCTGAACGTATTCATCCATTTGTTCCATTGGGATTCCGCCTTGCTGCCCGTTTCCTCCATCTCGGGAATTTTGGCAAGAAACGCCGGCGGCAACTACCGGGACAGGCTCCGCCCCTATATCTTCGCAAAATTGAAAATACTCGAAATAACCTAATCCAACAGACTGATGGTAATGCCATATATTACGTTGTGGTTTGCGCGCTTCCAGCGGCCCAATGGTATTTTTCCAACGATAAATATTGTTTAAACCATCTCCATGGGCTAAACAACCACCGGGAAACCTGACAAAACGAGGATGAATATCAGCGATAGTTTTTGCCAGATCGGCCCGCAACCCATTCGTTCTGCCTTTATAAGTATCCCGAGGAAATAGAGAAACCATATCAATGGCCAGCCTGCCAGCCTGAATAGCCTGCAATTCCAATTTCGCATCGGTAACGGTGGCATTTGAAGTAAGAACAGCTTTTGAATTTCTCCAGGGGCCTGAAGCAACAGCTATTATGGTTTCTCCAAACACGTCTCCATTATTCCCAATTAAACGAACTTTCAGATTTCCTTTCCCTTTATCTAATAGTTTAGCAAATAGAGAGAAATTATACTTTTCACCTTTTTTTAAAGCTATGCCGTCAAAGCCAGAATTGATAAGTGAGCCTCCATTCGCACTTGTTTTTAATACCGCATAGTGAAGATTATTGGGGTGAACAGGGGCAATAGAATCAATTGTAAAACTAACCCCCACTCCTGCTGAAGTCCAGGAATGAGAACGAGTCCAGCTTTTGTCACTTCCAAACTTATCGTGCAAATCGTATTCAAAGTCCCTGTTTTGAATGAGTTCTGCATATAATCCCCCGTCTGCAGCATAATTGAGGTCCTCAAAAAAGATGCCTATCAAGGTATTACTTATTGGTTTGGCGTTTTCTGCATTCACAGTAAATTTTGCTTCAATTGGTTTTAGTCCGGCAAACCGGTAAGCATCTTGCTGCGTCGTTTCCTCCTTTGCAATATTTTTGAAATTTCTGAGTTCGTACGCTTTAATCAGCCGGTCAACTACAGCCCATTTAACCCGATGAATTTGCCCGCTTACTTTACTGGAAGGCAGGTTAACATCAACTGAAGGGATGTAATCTTCAGCGGAAATTTCCCTTCCGCGGTCGTTTCTTTTAAAATCTTTCGTTTCAACGGCGAAAAACTTCCCCTTGGCATCTGTATAAGTAACCAAATAGTTTTTTTGGTTCAAATCAAATTTAATTCCGGGGCGAAGAAAATTCTGCCCTTTGCTTACCGCCGGATAACTCTGACGATTCCAGTCAATCAAATTCTCTGATGCTGCATGGGCGTAAATCTGTTCAGTAGCATTCAAACTCCATATACAATGCCACATCTTATCTGCACCAAAAATCACAAATGGATTAAACATCTTTTTCTGGGAGCCACCAGGGCCATAATCGCTTCGTAAAAATCCGTTTCCTCCTCCAATCAGGTTCCAATTCTTTTTATCAGGGCTCCATGCAAACTGAAGGCCCACCGAAGGGTTATTGGCTCCATACGAAAATAGATAAACGGAATCGGGCTGATCAACCAGAACAGGTTTTGAAGCAAAAGCGCACTGTATTAACAACACATGAAGTATTCCGACGAGCTTTAAAATTCGATTCATTTAGTTATAAGTGTATTTATCTGTGTGATTTCCTTTTGTTGATTGCTTATTTATCTATTTATATAAAAATAAAACAGACTTATCTCCAGTTAACGGGATTGTTCTATTTCTATATTCCAGTTCACGGGTACATAGGTATTACCATGTTGTCAATACACCTTAACTTCCCACAAACCGGGCGCGCCGGACAAGATGGTTAATTTGAGGAAACGGGTTTTCCCTATTTTATTGACCACTTCGGGAGAGTGAATCACCTGCGATGCGAGTGTATTTACTGTTTTCCATGCATGCCCATCTTCCGATTTCTCGATTTTAAAACTATGCCCCAGTGTAGATTTTACGAAAAAGAGCTCCAGGCTATTCACCCGCCTTATTGTGCCAAGATCAATCTGATACCAAGGTTCCTTATCGGCATTGTCGCTCATCCAAAAAGTTCCGTTTGAACCGTCAATAGCATTTTCTGGTTTAAAATCCATTATACGCTGAACGCTTACAAGTTCAGTTTCAACAAATTTGGGAGGCATAGCAATCAACTTATCAATTACCGTGTCGATAGTTGTTTTGATAACGGTATCCCTTCTCGAGCTCGAAGCCGTAACTTTAACAGGATGTATGAGGGTATTTTTGTTCAAATTGGGTATTCCCGCAATCCCGGTAGTATTTACCTGTGCGGGCTGAATGGTTCCATCGGCGTTAAACTGTAAGCGGTTAACAAAAACCTGACGGGTTGTGCCTCCCTGGCCGTATTCCAGATAAAAAAACAGATAATTATCTGAACCGGGGATACGCAGCACATTACCATGGCCCGGGCCCCAAACGCCTTTCGCAACATCGGATTTGAACACCATATCCTGCTCCGGGGCAACAAAGGGGCCCAATGGGCCGGTTTTACTCATCATATAGGCATAAGCATAGTTGGCTCCGCCCGATAATGTATAAAAATAGTAATAAATACCGTTTCGCTTAAATAAGAAGGGCCCCTCAGAATAACCGGATCTCTTGGTTGGAATAGATACTTCCGGGCCTTCAATAGTTTTCCAGTCTTTACTCAGTTTAGCCGCTTTTCTTCGGCGCCAGAAAATATAAGCCTGCCCATCCTCATCTACAAAGGGGTCTCCATCTATATCAGCCACGACAGGCTTAGTCTCTTCACTTTCTTTTTCCGGCTGATTAAAGAAAACACCTGATCCATTGCTGAATTTAAAAGGGCCTTCCGGCCTCTTTGCCGTTAAATGATAAGTACCGAGCCTTGCATCAGGCTTAACAATGGTAGCATACAGGTGATAAAGGTTATCTTTTTTAATTACCACACCAGGGGCCCAGTACCTGAAATATCCCGTTTTCTTTTTTCCTTCGGGGCCATAGGTGTAAGGTTTATTCCAATCAATACCTTGAAAAAGCGTTCCTTTATAGCTCCAGTTAACAAGGTCTTTTGAGGTCCATACAACAGGTGGCCCCATTTCCTGCAAATCACGGTCAATATCGGCCGTTCCATACAAATAGTACGTACCGTTAAAATTAACCACGGAGGGGTCGGCAACATAATCCGGGATAACCGGTTGAGGTAAAGGCTGATTATTCTGCTGCGCTTTAACTGCAAGCCCAACAAACAATAGCCATAATAAGACTAAATTTTTTAATAAACTATTATTCATAAGAGTAACTTACTTAAGTTTCCGATCACTTCCAACCATTTTTCAATGCTACTGATCGCGACTCGTAAACGAAATACGAGGCATGCGCAGGCAGCCTATTTTCTCCATTAGAGCTCAGGTAACAAAGGCCTCCCTAGCGCACCGCTGCTAATGTTAATATTCGCATAATGACTATTTTATTGGGATATCACTTAGTTGACAGACTCATACCTAAAATTATCGAATATCACAGCGCCTTCCTTTCCGGCTGACATAAAACCTGGCCGCAGTGCAAAAAAGCCGTGATATTTGTTATGGTTGAAATCCGATACCCGTAAGCCGGATTGGAAAATTACCCAGTTTTTGCCATCCTTGCTGGCAAGCATATCGCAGGTATTCCGGTTGTTTTTTATTTTAAGATAAAAATGCCTTCCCAGTGCCACAGATTTGTTGAGATGCGCGTCTGCATTCTTATAAATGGTAACACTTTTACCATTGGATGTAAGGCCGGCAAAAGCTTCCTCATTGTAAAACAAAATCAACCCGCCGGTACTTCTCCCGGTTAAACTCACTTCTACCTGTGCTTCATAACTTGTATCCGGGACTGTGGTTAATAAAAGCTGCGCATCCTCTGGACCAGAACCCTTAGCTTTTAAATAAAGGCTGCCATGTTTGAGCTGAACAGCATTAGTATCATAGCCTTTCCAGGCCGTCCATTGCAGTCCGAGCGTTTTTTTATTGAAGTTGTCTGATAACGTAAAGCCCGATGAATGCTGTTTTTCTTTGGCCCCGGAATCCATTTTTCCTTTTGCTGTTTTGAACCAGCCATCTGCCGTCCATTCAATAGGTTCAATAAGGGTTTGCCGGCCTAAGGTATGGTATCCTTTTTCATAAGCATGGTATACTATCGACCAGTTTCCTTTTACATCATCAATGAGTGTTCCATGCCCCTTAGACCACCATTGGTCATCTGCACTATAGGTATGTACAATAGGGTTATAAGGTGAGTTTTCCCAAGGGCCCTGAATACTTTTTGAACGCGCTGCTACCACCATGTGGCTGGTTGCCGGGCCCGCAGTACCCCCTTCGGCAGATAGCATATAGAAATAATCTCCTTTCTTAAAAATCTTCGGAGATTCCAGGCATTTGCATTCGGTAATCCAATCTGTTGGATAATCCCAACCTGCGTAAACATCTTTCAGATCGCCTGTTACAGAAAGCCCGTCATCTGATAAAGGAACCATGCCGCCAGCAGAAACGAACAAATAACGTTTGCCGCCTTCGCCTACTGCATGTCCCGGATCAATACGCGTCACCTTCAAATCAATGGGTTTACTCCAGGGACCGCGTATATCATTCGCCCATATCACCCAGTTAGACCCATTGGCCGGAAAATAAATATAATACTTACCCTTATATTTCAACAGGTCGGGAGCCATGGCCGATCCAACCAGATCTGGCATGGCCCGTGTTATCGGCTCCCAGTTAAGCAGGTCTTTCGAATGCCATATTAAAAAGCCGGGAGAATATGTAAACGGCGAATGCGTCATGTAAAAATCATTCCCGTCACGCATAATACTCGGGTCCGGATAATCACCTCTTAGGATAGCCTTTGGATACTCCTGTGCAGACGTACGATAGATAAGCCCTGCAAATACCAATAAAAGAGCGATTTTTTTGAAGAAATTGGATACGGTCATATTTATTTACAAAGCATATATTTCTAAAATTTCAAATTAAGCCCGCTGTGACGTGCATGCTTGATCTTTTTCTTTCTAGCATCACATGATAAGCGGAAGTTATGTATCATAAAAATATGACTGATTAAAAAGAACCTCATACTCTACCTTCAGTAAATAAATTTTTATTATCCGAATTTTTATATCTCTTAAAAACGATCGCGCAACAGTTGCCCACCAATGGTATATTTTGTATCATGTCATGTAAGAGGAATAATATCAACCGCTTACGCTTATAAACCGGCTGAAAAGTCGGAGTTGGGATTTTTAATGACCTGTGTAAGCTGTAGCAGCGATAACACGTAAAAATTTAGCTTAAAACGCGGTAAATCATTTTTTTGACCCCGTAGTTTATCTGAGCAAATTGCCGAAAATCATTAAATGAAGTACATGGTAGTATGATGATTTATGTGTGGTTTTTAAATCCCTGATCTGAATGCGCAGCAGCTGGATATAAAAGACATAGTTTTAGATATCGTTCACGGGCTAATTCAATGGCCTGATAATAACAGCTATTCCACCCTTTGCTCTAAGACTGACGTTCAAAATTTCTGTATATTTTAAATTGGTAGTCCTTTTGCGAATCCCGCCATTATCGTCATCCTCATATATCGTTGCCCGATACGACTTTGATTTATTGAGAAAACCGAGCCTAACCTTCCCGGTCCATGGCTCCAAACCCGCCGCTCCTCCCAGGAACCAGTCGTTGCCCTTGCGCCTGACGACACAAATTCCTTTTCCGATATCACCGCAAACATATTTGCTTTCGTCCCACACTGTCGGGACGTACTTAAAGAACTCTATCTCCTGTTCATTCTGGTAGTCCTGAGAACGCCCATACCAGAATATGGCTTGTAACGGATCAAAATAAATGACAGTAAGGGCAAGTTGCTGCGCTTTACTCACGTTAACATTCTTATTGTATGAATTGATCATGTTGGGATAACAAAAAGTGAAATCAGCAGCACCCGCAAGAAAACGTGTAAACGGAAGTACAGTATTATGAAAAGCGTCCGGGCTGTTTTCATCGCCACGAATGCCTTCGGAACTGAGCACAAAAGGATACCTTCGGCTTAGTCCGGTAGGTTTGTAATGATCATGTACATTCAACACAAAACCATAATTGTTTACTTTTTTCATAGCCGTATCAAGCCATGATAGCCCTCTTTGTGTGCCACCATCAACAAATCCGAATTTAATACCGGCGATGCCCCATTTTTTATAGAGTGGTAACAGCGTATCTAACTTCGCCTTAAGTCCAACATAATTGACATAAAGAATGACACCGATGCCTTTCTGTTTACCGTGGGCAATAATTTGCGGTAAATCAAATTCGGGCAAAGGCCTGGTGGGATCAGATACGGTTCTGAACTCGGCGCCGTACCAGCCTGCATCGATCAATATATATTGAAAATTCATTTTTGAAGCAAAATCAACGCCATCGAGGGCGCCCCGGGTGTTGATGGGTACCCGGAATACTTTTCCGGGCACCACGGCTGAAGGGACCCTGGCTGATAGAGGATTAACAAGTTTCAAATTCAGTTGACTAAAATCATGCAGTCCGGCCGCTGTTTTGCTGAAACTGATAGTTCTCCATGGTGTCACTAAACTGTCCCTGAAAACGACCATGGTATCCTTTTGAACGGAGGGAGCATTGTGTCCCCTATAAAGCGTATCCACATAAAACCGGAATGCAAGGCTATTGGGCTTTTCCCCTCGTATAAGCACGCATTTGGTGTAATTTCTGTTATCAGCTTCCCCAACGCTGATATAACCACAGCCCGCCGCAACTAGTGTTGAAGGAAGGTCACTGGCTCCCGCCAGAGAATCGACCTTTACAAGCCTGAATACCGATTCCTCGTGATATTGATAGATTGTGCTTACGTTTGCAAAATTCATCTCTGTACCCTCTTCCAGCAGGCGTACCGGCCGCCTCGGCAAATTATAACAAGCATACCGAAAGGCCAGGCTGCCATTATATAACCTCACGTAAATTTGGAACATTCCGGTTGCTGTATGGCACTTTAAAATGCCCGCCTCGTAATTATCTTCAATCACTGCATCTTCACCAAGCGGCCAGGAAAACCTGGAACTGACTTTTAATTTGCTTACCAGAGGGGCGGACCGAAGCGAGTCAAGAACTGGCCCGTCCGTTTTAATTCCCAGCGCCGACCAATTAACGATCACCCGGCCGCCAGATGTCAGCCTGTAAACAAGGCGATTCCGTTGATTAAGCTTGATTTGAACTACGGTACGTCCATCCGGAGAATGTATCGAGGTGATAAGTTGAGCCGCGCCGGTGTTTTTGGCGAATGCCGTTGATGCGAAGAGCACAGACAAAAAGCCTAATAACGTTACAATATACTTTTTTGAATAAAACATAATCTCTCTTATTATAAAATAAGACAAAACAATAGCCAAAATATACTCAACTCATTGAGTTGATTTTGAATGGCGCATTAAACACAAAAAGTAATCCGGCCTTAATAAAGTGGGAAAATATATCGGCGTAGTTGTATGCGATAACAACAATAACTGAGTACCAAATTAAACGAAAATAAATGAGTATAACCGGCTGTAAGAATTCGTCCTTCCCATATAACATCCGACACTGTTTTTGGAGGCTTCTTAAAAGAGGCCTTGCTTAATGATATTTCGCCATGGAACACCCTTTCTAACAAAAATTAAATAATTTGAATATGCTCCTCAAAAAAAATTCAATTCCATTCATAATATTCTTTGCTGCTATGTTCAACGTGCAAACAACGCGCGCGCAGCATGCTGACCATATTTCCCCCGGAGAATTATGGCTTGACGATCATGGGGAACATATACAGGCCCACGGTGGCGGGATAACCAAAGTAAAAGACAAATATTACTGGTATGGTGAAGAAAGAAGACGGGGACTGGACAGCAATATACGTTATGTAAGCTGCTACGTTTCTAAAGACCTTATGAACTGGAAATTCAAGAGGGATGTAGTGGCATTTACAGACCCTGAAAACCTGGGACCTAAATGGATACTTGAGCGTCCGAAAGTATTTTTAAGTAAAAAAACCGGCAAATTCGTTATGTATTTTCATCTCGATAACGCTACGTATAAATATGCTCGGGTTGGGATAGCGGTTTGCGATCGTCCGGACGGGCAGTTCCGATATCTGAAAAGCTTCCGCCCGTTGGATCACGAAAGCAGGGACATCGGGCAATTTGTCGACGATGACGGAGCGCAATACCTTGTATTTGAAGACCGGCCACTTGGCTTCCATATTGTTAAACTTACAGAAGATTGCCTCGGTATAGAACGGGAAATGTGTCTGATCCGCCAACACATGGAAGGCGGCGCAATTGTTCATTACCAAGGCTTATATTATGCAATAGGCTCAGCATTAACTGGCTGGAGACCGAATGCGAACAAATATGCTACCGCCACGTCGCTTGAAGGACCATGGTCTGATTTCAAGGATATCGCGCCAAAAGAAACCAACACGTATAATTCACAGTCAACACTACTACTTAAAATTTCGGGAAGGAAAGATACGACTGTTGTATTTCTCGGAGATATCTGGAAGCCCAGGTCCCAATGGGATTCCAGATATCTCTGGATGCCGGTGGAAATCGGAAATGGCAGAATGTGGTTACCGAAACCTGTCCCCTTTAAAATTAATGTCCGTGAAGGTTCCACATTCAAAGCCGATTAACCGGCTGCTCTGCGGCGAATTACATTTAACCTGTCCTTAAGTACCTGTATGAATCGCGCCGCTTGATCATTTCAAACGGAATTTGTGGTCTTTTATCAGAACCGGCAGCTCTTCTACTGTTTTTTTGATAAAAATTTTAATATGATGAGTATGCCGCTTCGCAGGATGAAGTCATCCTTGAAGAAGCGCAATTCAGGCTTTAAAAATCATATTTCTGATAATCAAAAATTAAACCATGAGTCGTTTTAAACCAAGAAATCACCTGTTACGCTTATTGAAGATTCTGCTATCATGCATGACACACTTAAAATTACAGCCGAATGGCGAAATCATCTAAGTGTGATACGCCGTGTGTTTTCCATTTCACCAACAGGCGGCAATAGCAGCCGTTTCGTTAGTTAACCAACAGCACAACCAATTAATTAAACAATGAATAAATTATGAGAAAAGCAGTACTTAATTACAAGCTGTATGCTACGTTATTTACCATCCTACTGGCATTGGTAAGTTTTCGCGGCTATGGCCAGTCAACGGTATCGGGGCAAGTCACCGATGCAAAGACCCACGAAACCATCATCGGTGCCACAGTGAAGGTAAAAGGAACATCAACAGCGGTCGCAACTGATGTTAAAGGCAATTTCAAGATAGCCGCTTCGCAGGGTGCAATCCTGCAAATCAGCTATGTGGGTTTCAGTTCATTAGAAGTTGAAGCAGACATCACAACCACTATGCACATCAGCCTTAGCGCTGTGCCGAATGACCTGAACGAGGTAATCGTAGTGGGCTATGGCACCAGGAAAAAAGAAACACTCACCGGTGCCATCTCCCAGGTCGGATCTGAAGTATTCAGAGACAGGCCTGTACCCAACGCGGCGCTTGCATTGCAGGGAGAGATTCCCGGTTTGGTTGTTACAAGAAATTCCCCCAGACCGGGCAATGAAAATTTGACCATCAGGCTGCGCGGGGAATCATCTACTTCGGCTGTTTCACCGCTGATTATTATTGACGGTGTGCCTACGGTAGCAGATTTTGAGATCAGCACCTTAAACCCTAATGACATTGAATCAGTAACCGCGCTTAAAGATGCATCTGCCGCAATTTACGGTGCACGTGCGCAGGGAGGTGTATTATTGATTACCACCAAACGAGGTAAGGGAAAAGCCCAGGTTAATTACAATCCCAGTTACAGCATTAATACAGTTGCTAAAACAGTTCCCTGGGGTAGTATGATGCAATGGGCCAGCCTTTATCTTGAAACATCAATGCAAGACAGGGTGGACGCATCAGGCAACCCAATTCAGTTTCTTCCGCAATGGACACTTGCCAACCTTCAAAGAATGTCAAACGGCGAATCATTTGATTATACCCAACCGAGCGGGTTGGTATCGCATTATGCCGATAATAACTGGCAAAGCGCGCTCTATGGCAATTCAGCTTCTCAACTACAGAATCTCTCGCTTACAGGCTCAACAGATAATACCGGCTATGCAGCTTCTTTGGGGTATTCTAACAATAAGTCAGTTCTTAAAACAGCTTATGACGGCGAAATAAAATATAATGCCCGCTTTAACTATGATTACCAGATCTCTAAAAAAGTAAAATGGCAATCCGGTATCGCGTACGATACAAGATCGGTAAAAAGCCCGAGAAATGGCGTTGGAGCAGGCTTTTTTGATGCCCCCATTTTTCCCGTTTACAACAGCCTTGGTAACTACTATGATGATTATGGCTACCGTAACCCGGTGGCGATGACACAAGCCGGTGGTCGTATCAGGAATACAGACAACTTCTTCCGTTTCAATACCAGGCTCTCGGCAAATATCATTGACGGTTTAACAATAAGCGGAACGGCGGCAATCACCAAGCGCGACGGCATGAAAAACGAATATAATCAAACTTATAATCTTTACAGCTGGACGGGAGACCGTGTAACTTCAACAATTTATAATCCAGCCTTCGTAGGGGAAACAATCTCAAATACCGTTTACAACAACTTCGGTGTACTTGCGGATTACAATAAGACCTTTGCGCAAAAGCACAATGTGGCAGTTACATTGGGCAGTACTGCCGAGCTACAGGAAGACAGGGTTTTAGGCGCTCAACGTACAAGCCTATTATACCCGGGCCTGTATGACCTGAATTCAGCGACCCCGGTAAACGCGACCAATAACAGCTCAGACGTTAAGGTAGGACTTACATCGTACCTTGGGCGTTTCGACTACGATTATAATAAACGCTATCTTCTGGAACTGATCGGCCGTAGTGATGCCTCTTCCCGCTTCGATGCAGATCACCGCCGGCAAAACTTTTACAGCGTTTCAGCCGGGTGGGTCTTATCGGAAGAAAAGTTCATGAAACCGTTAAAGTTCCTGAACTTCCTTAAAGTGCGTGCGGACTATGGAGAAACCGGCGGACTCGGGGGCGGTACCAATGGCTTATCAAGCACAAATGGAGCAATTGGCGCTTTCAACTATGTGTCCGGCATCGGCGCCGGAACCGCAATATTCGGTAATACAGCAGCGGTACAGGGGACCAATTCAATCTCCAATATATACAATGTTGCACTGACCTGGGAACGGATGCTGAACAAGAATATCGGAATCGACTTCACTATGTTCAACAACAAGCTTAGCGGATCCTTTGATGTATACGAACGTAAAAACACAGGATTAATTCTCAGTTTAGTTTATCCTGGCGTATTAGGTGCAAATGCGCCCCCAAGCAATGCGGGCAACCTCAGGGTACGCGGGTTTGAAGCAACACTCAATTGGCGTGATAAAATAGGCGAGGTTTCCTACAATATCGGGCTGAATTTAAGCAACAACAAAAATCTTTTGGTTAAGCGAACCGGCGCAACTGCAATTGCACCAGGACAAAACCTGCCTTTACAGGGATATCCGCTCAATTCGCTTTTCCTTTACAAGACGAATGGTGTATTCCCAACGCAGGCAGACGCAGACGCATATACCGCGAAATACACCGCGAACACAGCTGGCAACCTTGGATCCATGACCGGAAATAGTAAGCTGCGTGCCGGCGACCTAAGCGTTGTTGATTTGAACGGTGACGGCGTTTTGAATACCAGTGACCTGTATTTTGCAGGTGATGCTGATCCGCACTATACATTCGGCACAAATCTTGGCATACGCTGGAAAAATTTTGACCTTTCCGGCTTCTTCCAGGGAGTACTTAAACAAAATTTATTACGTGGCGGGAATGGCAGAGCTCCATTTTTCCGCAACTACCTAAATATCAATACGTACTATATTGGAAAAACATGGACACCAGACAACACCGATGCCCTGTACCCAAGATTGTCATTTGACAATAGCCGGAATAACTGGAACTGGGCAGTTAATGACGTAAACATGGAAACTCTCCGTTATGTTCGACTGAAAAATATGATCATCGGATATACCCTTCCAAAACAATTGATGGACAAATTGGGCATAAAGCGGATACGCGCATATGTTTCCGGGAACGACTTGCTGACATTCTCTTCTGTTAAGGACGGCTTCGATCCGGAAAGAGGAACATCTTCTGACAGCAGTTACCCTTTCATCAGGACATATACATTTGGACTGGAAGTTGGATTTTAAAATATTGTGGATAAATGAAAAAGTTAAACTATATAATAGCGCTCTCCCTGATTATCTCAGCCAGCGCATGCAAAAAAACATTTTTGGATCTGAACCCGATCGACCAGCCTACTACGGCCTCGTTCTTTCAGAATGCTGCCCAGTTCAAATCGTTTTCTAATGATTTTTACAACAAAATGATAGGCTTCCGTCCTGTTAAGTCAGATGTTCAGGGTGCCGCAAACAGTAATATTTACGATTACATGGATGCAGGCTCGGATTTGACATTAGCAATCAGCGCTTACGGCCAAGGTGCAGTATCGACACCGCAAACTGATATTTACTGGTTAAATACCTATGCGTATATCCGGGCCAATAATGTATTGATTGAAGCAGCGGCTAATTACACTGGCGACAAGGCCGCGATCAAACAATATGTGGCAGCAGCCTATTTCTTTCGCGCATGGCACCATTTTTTGCTGTTGAAGCGATTTGGCGGAATACCACTTGCCACTAAAGTACTATCTGTAAATTCCGCCGACCTTCAGGCACCAAGAAACACCCGCTACGAGGTAGCAAACCAGATTTTTAGGGATCTCGATGTTGCTATTGCAGGTTTACCATTAGAGGCGAGCATTGCATCAGCAGATAAAGGACAAGTAAGCCAGCAAGCTGCCAAAGCTTTTAAAGCACGCGTTCTGCTTTATGAGGCAACCTGGGAAAAGTATGTTAATACCACTACCGACTGGGCACAAAACCAGAAAAAGGCCGATAGTACAACAACATGGCTGACCCAGGCTGCAAGCTTAGCCTCGCAGGTAATGACAGACAATACCTATTCATTGTTCAATGGAGTCGACACGCTGAGCTATTATTACATGTTCAACCTCGACGACGCCAATTCAAACCCGAAAGGGCTGACCAAAGTAGCTAATAAAGAATATCTCCTGTCAAGCCACTATGACTTTACGCTTTTACAAGGCAACGCTAATTTAACCCACACCTTAGGGGGGTGGGGACCTTCAAGGAAAATGATGGACATGTACCTATGCACAGACGGGCTTCCTTTTACAGTGTCCCCACTGGCTAAAGGGTATGCGAAAATGACCGACGAATTTGAAAATCGTGAATGGAGACTACGCAGCCTTGTGTATATTCCTAAAAATAAATATTGGGGATTTGGTGCAAGCACAGGCGCAAATTATAATTTGGCCAATTATATTACAACATTCAATTTTCCAGCTATAATAAAGCCTTTCTATCCGGATTTATATTCGAATATAAACGGCGGCTACGGGAATCGTAAATTCTGTTCTGAAGAATCTACAAGGGCCGATTACCAGGAATCTTATGATTACCCGCAAATACGCCTTGCTGAAGTCTATTTGATTTACGCCGAAGCCAAATGTGAGTTGAGCGGAGGTTCTATTTCAGATGCAGATCTGAACATATCGATTAACAAAATCAGGGCACGTAACTCGGTTGCCCCACTTACCAATGCCTTGATTGCTCCATACGCAAGTCTTACCATGCTGGGAGAGATAAGAAGGGAGCGTGCACTTGAGCTTTACATGGAAAACAGCCGCTATGATGACCTGAAGCGGTGGGGCATAGCCGAAACAGAGTTGAATAAGCCAATTGAGGGTATGGTTGTGCAATACAACGGCCAACCAACGGAAACCGCGACCGGCACGAATCCTATTACCCATAATCCGATCTACAATCCTAATAAATTTGTTTACGGTGTYGATAGTCAAACTGGTGCGGTTATAGTGGACCCAGCCAGCAATCGAAATTTTAAGCGAATGCATTACCTGCTTCCAATTCCAAATGATCAGCGTTCTTTAAACCCTAACATTGTCCAAAATCCGGGCTACTAATAAAAAGAGACCGTATCATATTACAAATGATGCGGTCTTTTTCATTTGTTTACACTTTCTTAATATTTGTTGTTTTTTCTTAAGGTACTTAATGTCGAGGCATTGGTTTGATTATAAATATGGCTCTTAGCGACGCTTAGGTATCCAAAACGAAAATCAGGTTTTATGAGGAGGCAATAACTGTATCAAATCATTTCTGGAAAATTCGGAAATTATCACTATTGGAAAATTTTAAAATATTGAAAATAATTGGATACGGCTCAAGTCGGTCCAATTTTTATAAAAAATCATCGTTTGAATTTTTCTAAGATCAAAAGTTTTTTATATTTGTAGTACAATGATTAATGGCTAAATATGGTGTTGTATAAATCGTTGAATGATCTTTTAGAAATTTATAACTTATTATAATTTAGGGACTTACAAAGCAGGTTCGATTCCCGCTCTGAGTACTGAAGCTGATGTCAAACGCTTCATTAAGCCCTTAAATCAATGATTTAGGGCTTTTTTCATTATAGCCCCTCTCAAAAGCCGCATATAAAGGGATCAAGCAGAATTGTTGTAGGGAATAAAAAAAAGTATTTGTTTTGTATTAGAATAACAAATACACATACTAAAAAAGTCATGCGTATATTTTAGCAAGCCTGAAAAAGAAGAAATTAGTATCCATTCCTAATGACTATAATACATAATTCAAAGATTCTTTATCGTATCCCAATCAACCACCCCTACACTTTTCGCCCAGGCCGAATACTCGTTTTGAAGATTTTTGACCTTAGCCGGATATTTGACGGCCAGGTTTTTTATTTCAGATCGATCAGCATTAAGATCATATAACTCCCATGGCCGGCCAGGTTCGGCCACCAGCTTCCACTTGCCTTTCCTGATAGCCCCGCTGCCTTCGTGTTCCCAAAATAGTGTTTTATTTCCTTTGTAAAATTTGTTTCTGAAAGCGTTAACCAGGCTGATACCTGCCAAGGGTGTAAGCTGCCTGTTTTTAAACTGAGTTGGATATTTTACCCCTGCAAGATCAAGACAGGTGGGCATCAGATCTATCAGGTGACCAGGACTGCTATTGATGCTGCCTGCTTTGATTTGCCCCGGATACCAGGCTATGAGTGGTGTTGCTATACCACCTTCATGCGTATTGCGCTTAAACAACTTAAACGGCGTATTACTTACATTGGCCCATGGGATCTCGTAACTGTCTATGGAATTTACCGAGCCCGGCAAGCCAGATTTTTGGATAACCGTGGACAGACTTTTCACTTCATCGGCACTGCCGCCGTTGTCTGAGGCGAAAAGGATAATTGTGTTTTTATCCTTTCCCAGGTGTTTAAGACTGGCTATGATCTGGCCGATACAGGCATCCATCCGGTAAACCATCGCCGCGTAGATGGCCATGCGGGTGTCCCATTTATCTTTTTCTTCGGGAGATAGTGAATCCCAGGCCGGTGCACGCTCATCACGGGCAGATAATTGCCATTGTTTTTTGATGATACCCGCAGCCACCTGTTTTTCATAGCGTTGTTTTCGCAAAACATCCCAACCTTTGAGGTATTGGCCTTTGTATTTTGCAATATCCTGGGGCAAGGCCTGGATAGGCCAGTGCGGCGCATTGTAGGCTACATATAAAAAGAAAGGTTTTTGCTGCTCTTTGATCTCATCTAAAGATTTGACAGCAAAATCTGTAATGGCCTGCGTCAGGTATTTTGAAGTATCATTGCGGGTTACTTCTTTATCATTAAGCATAAAAGTGATCTTGCTGCCATCATTATACAGCGGTGCCGAATTAAAGTAGCTGCTGCCGTTGTTCAACATCGTAAACGACCTATCGAACCCGCGGTTATATGCCAGTGCTGATTGCTGCAAACCTACGTGCCATTTTCCCGAAACAATGGTATTATAACCTGCCTCATCCTTTAACAATTCGGCAATGGTAGCGCTATTTTCATTTAAAAATCCCTGGTATGCGGGTGAGCCTTTATATTTTACCATATCGCCAACACCTGCCTGGTGTGGGTACAAACCGGTTAACAGCGCCGCGCGTGATGGGCAACATCTACCGGCATTATAAAACTGGATCATTTTAAGGCCTTCGCGGGCCAGCCTGTCGATATTGGGGGTGCTGATTTCGGAGCCAAAACAGCCGATATCAGAAAAGCCCATATCGTCGGCCAAAATGATAACGATATTGGGCTTTTGTTTAGGGGCCTGCCCAAATGCAGGCCCCATATAAAACATAATGATAAGTAAGTAACAGATTCGTTTTAGCATAGCTGTGCTTTATTTACCGCTGGCAGCCAGTCCGGTTTTAACTTGTTCGGTAGCGGCCTTAATTTGAGTGGTTGATGAAAAGCCCTGCTTTTTCCAAACTTCCTTGCCGTTTTTATATAGTACCAATGTTGGCAGCACGTTTACCTTTAGCTCTTTGGCAAGGGCGGTATTGTCATAAACTTCAATGCTGATCACCCTGGGTGCAAAGGCGGCATTAGCCTTCAAAGAGTCGAGCACGGGCACCAGCTTTTTACAGGCACCGCAATACCTCGATCCAAAATCAACCAAAACCAATGGCGATGAGGCCGCGAGTTCGGTAAACTGTGCTTTGGAAAGCGATACACCTTTTTTTGTAGTCGAAATAATAGGATATCCCGAACCAATCCAATTGGCCAAACCGCCGGGGAGCTCTTCCACATCTTTAAAACCTTTGGCGCGCAACTCGCGCGAAAGCACAGCGCTGCGGCCGTTGGCTATCGAATAAACAAATGTTGGTTTATCCTGATCCAGGCCATCAAGTTTTTGCTGATAATCAGCGGCTTTGGCATCAACATTTATAGCATCTTTAATATGGTTTTGCACAAACTCCTCGGCAGAGCGGGCATCAAGTACCTGCGGATCTTTGGCCTGTTTTAATTTGGCTGCAAAAGCTTCAATTGATAACAGCGCAGGCGATTGTGCTTTTACTTCGCCGGTGAAAATTACCAGCAGAGCCAGCAATATAGTTTTTAAGTTTTTCATAAGCTTAATTATTGTTTTCGAGGTGATGAATTCTTTTGTTGTTAATATCATCCCTATCGATAAATGGGTAGATGTGGTTCTTCTTAGCTTCGGCATCAAATAAGTCTTTCAATTCCTTCAGCTTTTCCGGGTATTTTTTGGCCAGGTCGACACGTTCATTAAAATCCTCGTTCAGGTTATAAAGCTTCCAAACATCCTTGTCATAGTTACGTTCAGGGAGAGTTTTTCCCTGCGGAAAGTTCAGCAGGTCCACATTATCCGGGCGATGTGCCGCCTCGGCCTTCCAACCATCTTTATAGATAGATCGTGAGGTAAAAATGTAATAGTATTGTTGGGTATGCAGTGATTTTGCCTGGGCATTGTTAAACGAGCTGAACAACGATTTGCCCTGCAGTGTATCCTGTTTAATGCCTTTGATATAACCAGGTAGTTTTAAGCCCGCAGCCTCAATGGTTGTGGGGAAGATATCCGAAACGTGGCCGTATTGTGTACGGATGCCTCCTTTTTCGGTGATGCCTTTTGGATAGTAAACAATCAGCGGGTTGTGGGTACCTCCCTCGGCATCTGCATCCGATTTCCAATACTTAAATGGCGTATTAGCTGCCTGTGCCCAGCCTAAAGGATAATTGGTTGAGGCTTCGGGTGTACCGATGGTTTCGTAATCGCTTTCGTTCTTTTTAATATAATCAGCCTCGGGAGTGGTAAGTGCGGAGTTTTTAGGATTGATAACACCGTGAACGGTTCCTTCTTTGCTTGCACCGTTATCGCCTATCATCACAAAAACCAATGTATTATCAAACTGGCCCGAAGCTTTCAGATAGCTGATCACCCGGCCAACCTGGTTGTCGATATAGGTAAGGTATCCCGCATAAACCTCCATAAAACGGGCGTACAATTTTTGCTGATCAGCCGGCAGTTTGTTCCAGGCCTGGATACGCTCGTTACGCTCGGGTAATTTGGCATACGCGGGGATATAGCCGGCCTTCTTTTGGCGGTCAAAAACCTTTTGGCGGTATACATCCCAGCCCTCATCAAACTTACCTTTATACAAATCGCTCCACTCCTTGCTTACCTGGTGCGGGGCATGGGTGGCGCCGGGGGCATAATACAAAAAGAAAGGCTGATCGGGCGCTGCCTTGTGCGCAGCATCGATATAGGCTATGGCTTTGTCGGTGATCTGTTCGTTAAGGTTACGGCCATCCGGTTTGATATGGAAGTTATCCTCCACCAAATGTGGCGGGTTATACTGGTCGGTTGCCGATTCCAGGAAACCGAAGTGATGGTCGAAACCCTTGCCGGTAGGCCAGCGATCAAACGGGCCAACGGCGGTTGTATCTTCATCGGGTGTTACGCCCCACTTACCCACAGCAAAGGTGCTGTATCCATTTGCACGTAATACTTCGGCAATAGTGCCCTTATCAGGCGGGATGCGGCCATCATAACCGGGGAAACCGGCGGCAGTTGAGGCGTGGGCAAAATTACCCATATGCACATAATGATGGTTGCGCCCGGTAAGTAACGACGACCGTGTTGGCGCGCAAATACCCGCGGTATGGAAGTTGGTATACCGCAAACCATTGTTGGCAAGCGTATCAAAATTTGGTGTACTGATGAGGCCGCCAAAAGTTCCCGATGCGCCAAAGCCTATATCGTCCAACAAAATCCAAACAACGTTTGGTGCGCCTTTAGGGGCTTTTAATGGTTTTGCCCACCATTCTTTTGATTCGGCGAGGGTTTTGCCCTCAACTCCTTTATAAGTAGCCGGGTCAGATGGCGGAATATTTGCGGCCCCTACTTTTGAGGTTTGCGCTATTGCCGGCGTCCCGCCCAGTGCAAAAGCTATAACAGCTAATGATATTCTATAAGCGTTTTTCATATTGAAAAGATTACAGGTTTATTTTTTATAGTTTTGGTGGATGCGCTGGTGATAAACATCGTACCAGTCGATAAATGGATACAGGTTATTCTTCTTTGCCTGCTCTTCAAAAACCGCTTTGAGCTCCTTTAGCTTTTCGGGATATTTTTTTGCAAGATCAACACGCTCGTTAAAATCCTGGTTCAGGTTGTATAGTTCCCATACATCCTCATCAAAGCTTTTATCCGGCACGTTCTGCCCCACTTTAAAGTCGCCCAGTTCCACATTGTCCGGGTGGTGTGCGGCCTCTGCTTTCCAGCCATCGACATAAACCGACCTTGAACCAAAAATATAATAATGCTGTAAAACGTGGCGGGCCGGCGCTTCGGGATGATCGAATGAGTAAACCAGCGAAGTGCCTTGTAAGGTATCTTGCTTAATACCCCTGATATCCCCGGGCAGTTTAATCCCGGTAAACTCAAGCGTGGTAGGCAGCACGTCAATTACATGGCCGTATTGTGTACGAATGGTCCCTTTACCTTTAATGCCTTTTGGATAATACACAATAAGCGGGTTGCGGGTGCCGCCTTCTGAATTGGCATCCTGTTTCCAATATTTAAATGGTGTATTAGCTGCCTGCGCCCAGTCCAGGGGGTAGTTGGTACTTGCCTGTGGTGTGCCTATATCGGTAATATCTTCAATATTCGTTTTCAGGTAAGTATCTTCTGCTACCAGTTTGGCCGAGTTCTTTTTGAGGTTGATAACCCCGTGAACCGTACCTTCCTTGCTGGCCCCGTTATCACCAATAATCACAAATACCAACGTATTATCCAGTTGGCCGCTTTGTTTTAAATGATTGATAAGCCTGCCAACTTCATGATCGGTATAGGTAAGGTAACCGGCGTATACCTCCATAAAGCGCGCGTACAGCTTTTTCTCTGCCGCAGGCAATGAGTTCCAGGCCGGGATGCGCGGGTTGCGCTCGGGCAGTTTGGCATATGCCGGGATAATGCCCAGTTTCTTTTGCCTTGCGATTACTTTCTCCCTGAAATCGTCCCAGCCACTGTCAAACTGGCCCTTATATAAGTCACTCCACTCGGCAGCCACCTGGTGGGGCGAATGGGTGGCACCTGGTGCGTAGTATAAAAAGAATGGTTTATCGGGCGCTGCTTTATGCTGGCGGGTTAAATAGAATATAGCCTTATCGGTTATCTGGTCGGTAAGGTGGCGGCCATCTGGTGTTACATGGGCATTGTCCTCTACCAAATCTGGCTTGTACTGATCGGTGGCCGATCCTAAAAATCCGAAGAAATGATCAAAACCTTTACCTGTGGGCCAGCGGTCGAATGGACCGGCATCAGTAGCATCCTCATCGGGCGTAAGTCCGTATTTCCCCACTGCAAAAGTGTTATAGCCATTCTCCCTTAATATTTCGGCAATTGTTCCTTTGTCAGATGGGATACGCCCGTCGTAACCCGGAAAACCGGCCGACAGGGTAACATGCGAAAACCCGCCTTCATGAACATAATGGTGATTGCGGCCGGTAAGCAAGGCCGAGCGTGTAGGCGCGCAAATACCAGCCGTGTGAAAGTTAGTATAACGCAGGCCGTTATTGGCGAGCGTATCAAAATTAGGGGTTTTGATGATGCCGCCAAAAGTACTTGATGCGCCGAAGCCAACGTCATCTAAAATAATCCACAATACATTTGGCGCGCCGGTGGGTGCTTTACGAGGCTCGGGCCACCACTCCTTTGAATCATCAAGCGTTTTGCCCACCACGCCGCCATAAGGTTGATTATTTTGGGCCTTTGCACTTTGCAACCCAATTAAACCGATGACCATTGTAAGAGGCCATATTTTTTTTAAATAACCGGTTTCGGAATTTCCCGGTAGCTTTTGAATGAAATTATTTAATATCCTCATGAGATGTTTATGTTATGGTTTAAATTGAAACTGTTGAACAGGGAAACCAACCTTTGTTAAGCTATCAATGCCGCCAATATTATAGCCCAAACTATACCCCAGCGTTACCAGGGAATCGGCAGCCTTACCGCTCCGGTTACCAGAATGGCAATACAGGTATATGCGCTTTGTTCTATCTAATTTTTTGATCTGATCGGCAAAATCAGCAGACTTGATATTGATATTGGTGGCATACTTTAAATGCTCCTGGTTATATTCATCCGGGCTGCGCACATCTACCAGGTAGGCTTTGCGCTGCTGTACTTCGGCAAGCAGTTTTTTACTTACTTCGGGTGTTACTATAATTTTAGCCGATCTTTTTTGTACGTAAGTTTGAGCCTGTATACCTGTAACCGCCAGGAGCAGCAGAATAATGATGTTTAGTTTTTTCATAATATTTAATTTAATCTTGATATTATTCGGCATAGCTTGATCTGAATTTTATTCCCCATTTGCCGTTCTCTTTGGTATTGTGCTTTTATTGCCAGCCAGGGTTTTGGGTGAGTTTGCCGTTGCTGTTATCTACTTCCTGCTGAGGTATAGGGAACAGGTAAAATTTGCCCGCCGCGCCTTTGGTTACGTTGGTTTTGCCAACTTTAAGCAAGCTTGCCTCAAGAATGCCCTTGCCTGATGCATCCCGCTCGCGGATCAGGTCGAACCAGCGCTGGTATTCAAATACAAATTCCAGTCTGCGTTCCAAATAAACCGCATCACGGAAAGCAGCCTGGTCAAGCCCCGAGAGGTCGTCGAGGCCGGCACGTTTCCTTACCCGGTTGATAGATGCGTAAGCTTTAGCCGTTGGCCCGTTCAGTTCATTCTCGGCTTCAGCGTGGATCAGCAGCACATCCGAAAAGCGGATAATATGCACATTAGCACCCGATTCGGCTTCATTAGCCACAACGCCCGGGTCGAAGTATTTATTAAAGAAAGGGATCGAGTCGTTAGCGATAGTGGCATCATTCAGCTTACCATAATACAGGTTGGTTGTGGGGCTTTGGAAACGGGTTACAAAGCTTACCCGTTTGCGCTTATCATTAGCCGGATACAGTTTATAGATGCTGAAAAACTTATCCACGCCACCCGGTTTGGTAGCATCAGGTACCGTGTAAAACACCACCTGATCGGCATAACTGCCCACCATGCCGGGTATGCCGTTCAGCACCGAGCGAGGTGCCTGGTTATTGCCCTGCCCCTGCGAGTTTGATTTAAACTGGGCCGAGAAAATATGTTCTTTACCATTTTCGGTTGCAGGCAAAAACACATCGGCATAGTTGGCAAATAAGTCGTACCCGTATGGGCCATTGATCACTGCTTCGGCCTGGGTTACGGCTTTGTCCCATTTACGCTCGGTAAGATAAACTTTGGCCAGCAATGAATAAGCGGCGCCCGCAGTAGCCCTGCCAACATCTGCACCGGTATAGTTATTCGGCAAATCGACAGCGGCCGCGGTCAGGTCGGTCTCTATCTGGTTATAAACCGTAGCAGCGGCTGTTCTGGGAACCTGCAGGTCAGATAGGTTAATGGATGTTTGATCATGAAGTACCAAAGGGACATCGCCATACAAACGCACTAAATTAAAATAGTACAATGCCCTTAAAAACTTCGCTTCGGCAACAAGTCTTTTGTTTAGCGTTGCATCAAATTTGATATTGGGTATGGTATCAATGGCAATATTGGCTTTTTTGATAGCCGCGTAGTGCTGCTGCCAGATCTGCAAAATACGTAAGCCCGATGCCGAATGCCCAAGCACAGCCTGTGAACGCACATCGGCGTTTGTAGCGCCGGGACCAGGACCTTCATCATCGCCCATAAAATTCATACCGGTATTAAAAAGGGTATTATATGGCGTTTGCACACCATTTGCACCGGCGTTCAATAACGAATAAGCAGCTGTAACCGTAGCCACGGCATCGGCCTGGGTTTTATAAAACTGGTTTGCCGGTATAAATGACCGGGGATCTTCATTGAGCTTAGCGCATGAAACAGCACCAAGCGCTATTAGTAAGATCAGGTATTTAATATTTTTAGTTTTCATGTTTTAAAAAATCAAAAGTTAACCGCTACAGGGTGATCCCTATACCTACAATAAACGACTTGTTGTTTGGATATGCCCCGTTATCAACACCCGAGGTAATGGCCGACTGCTCATTACTGCTCACCTCCGGATCGTACCCGGTATACTTAGTCCAGGTAGCCAGGTTCTGCGCGTTTGCGTAGATCCTGATTTTCTTGATTGGCGATTTGGAAAATACCGATTGCGGGAAAGTATATCCTAAACTGAGGCTTCTGAGGCGCAGGTACGAGCCATTCTCCACAAACCTGTCGGATATGGTTGCCGCCGGATCCTGGAAAGCGCTGTGTACATCGGTATTGGTGTTAGTTGGTGTCCAGCGGTTAAGCAAAGTGGTGGTAGCATTGGTGTAACCTGTACCTAATTCCAATACATTACGTTGCTGGTTATAGATCTTATTACCGTATGAACCCTGCAGGAATATGCTCAGGTCGATGCCTTTATAGGAAAAAGTATTGGTAATACCACCTGTAAATTTAGGTTGTGCGTTACCAAGAATCACCCTATCGGCCACCTGTGTTATTTTGCCATCTCCGTTGATATCCTGGTAGTTTTGGGCACCGGGCGATGTGTTGGCCGCCGGGGTAAGTACCGGCCCGCCCGCCTGGATTAAACCATTGGTTTTATAACCGATGAATGAACCGATAGGCTCGCCAACTTTAATGATAGAAGGCAGAGACGAATCTGGAATGAATCGGTTAACGCCATTGCCGCCAAGGCTTAATACTTTGTTCCTGTTAACGGCGAATACGAGGTTGGTACTCCATACAAAATCACCTGTTAGGTTATGGGAGTTTATACCGATCTCGAACCCTTTATTTTGCACCGAGCCCACGTTTTCATACTGTTGCGGATTGGTGATTGAAGTATTGGTAATAACGGTTAAGCCACTTGTTGCAGGCAGCGGCAGGTAAAGCAACAGGTTAGTGGTTTTTTTGTAGTATACATCCGCAGTTATGTTAATCCGGTCTCTAAATAAACCCAGGTCGAAACCCAGATCATATTGAGCGGTTTTTTCCCAGGTAAGATTAGGGTTATACAGGCTGTTAGGCGCAAAGCCGGCAACAGTGGTATTGCCGAAGTTGTAACGGTAATAACCTAATTGCGAATATGACTGGTATGCGGGGATATCGCTGTTTCCTGTTTGCCCCGCGCTCAGGCGCAGCTTTAGCTGGCTAATGGCTGTGGCGTTTTTAAGAAAACTTTCGCTCGAAGCATTCCAGGCTACAGCTGCCGAAGGGAACGACGCCCATTGATGGCCTGGTGCAAATTTCGATGAACCATCGGCACGCAAAGTTAGTGTTAGCAGGTATTTGCTGTTAAATCCATAGTTCACGCGGCCGAGATATGATTTCAAGGCCCAGGTGTTTGAGGATGTAGATGGGGCTATGGCAAAGCCGCTTCCAGATATAGAGGGGATACTACCCGAACCAAGGTTATTGTAAGTATCATAATCGCTAACAAAACCCGATGCTCCGTTGATAGAGCCTTCTGCCTTGAATTGCTGCTGGGTAAAACCAGCCAGTACATTCAATGAGTGCCTGCCAAATTTTTTATTGTAGGTAAGCGTGTTTTCATTAAGCCAGTTGAATGAGTTAAGCGTGCCTGTTTCGCCAAGACCGGAATAACCCGAGCCCTCATATACTGAAGCGGGCAGGTACCGGTTTTGTTTATTATCGATGATATCGATACCCGCTAATACCCTCGCGGTAAGGTTTTCGGTGATCCTATAATCGCCGGAGATATTGCCCAAAACACGACTTGTTGTAGTGTTGTTGATTTGGTTATACAGCGTGTTGATGGGGTTACCGTAAGTGCCTTCAAATATATTTTTGATAAAGAAAGATCCATCGGCATTATAAATGGGCGTAGTGGGCGTCATCAATAAAATGGCTGGTACTACACCGGCCGGAGCTATCTGGGCTCTGGTGCGGCTGCCTGTAATAAATGACGAGATCTTGAACTTATCGTTATAATCATGCTCAACATTTACACGACCTGCATAACGCTCAAAATTGGTATTTTGCAGGATCCCATCCTGTTTAAAATAGTTGCCCGAAAAAGCCAGGCGGGTTCTTTCGGTACCCGAAAATATAGAAAGGCTGTGGTTTTGCGAGCTCCCTTTGCGGAATGCAGCGTTTTGCCAGTCGGTATTGGCATTATAAGGGTTAAGCTGCCCCTCGGTTTGGGCGGTTTTCCCGCTGTTCACCAGCGCATCGTTACGTAAGGCCTCCCATTGTGGCGTGGTAAGCAGTGATAGGGTTTTGATCACCTCCTGTTTACCGTAGCTGCCATCGTAATTAATGGATGATACACCGGCCTTACCTTTTTTTGTAGTGATGATGATAACACCATTTGCACCCCGTGTACCATAAATAGCCGTAGCCGAAGCATCCTTCAAAACCTCGATGCTTTCGATATCCGACGTATTGATAGATGCCAATGGATTGATTTTAGGACCATTAGTTACACCCGCATCGGTTAACGAATTGCTGTTTGACGTGGGGAAACCATCTATTACATACAAAGGTTCAGCAACGGCATTAATGGAGTTTACACCACGCACTTGTACAGTAACGCCTGCACCCGGTTGCCCGGTGGCCTGTGTAACCTGTATGCCCGAAACCGAGCCCTGCAAAGCCCTGTCGAGCGAGGGAACGGGTTGTTTTAAAGCCAACGCTGGTACAGAAGCAACCGAACCGGTAATGTCCTTACGTTTTTGCGAGCCATAACCTACTACAACTACCTGGTTTAACTGAGTTTGGGCATCTTTTAAACGGATCTCTACCGGGCTGCCATCGGCAATAAACTCCTGTTTTTCGTAACCGGTAAAAGTAATAATGAGTTTATATGGGAATTTTTGCCCGGTTACAAAGCTAAATTTGCCTTCAATATCAGTTGTTACCGCGTGTGTGGTACCCTCGATACGTACCACTGCGCCGGGCAAGGGCTCTTTGGTAGCACCGTCAATAACACGGCCAATCAGTCTTGAATTGATAATAGGTTGCGTTTGCTGCGCAAACGTTACCAGCGGGAACGCAATAAGTACTAAGAGCGTAATTAATAAAAGTTTTCTCATGTCGACAGGTTTTTAAAGGATGAAAAACCGGACGACTGATCAATAACCGTATAAAACGGGATGTATAGTTGTTGTGGACGAAAAGCGCCCTCGATTATTTGCAGCGTAAAAGATGCTGCAGGCCGGGAAAAAGGCAAGGCATAGCCTTTCCCTGCTTTTGCAATATTTTGCATAGATTTGAATAGTTAAAATGACACAATTGAAACAGGCTCAACGCCAATCGATTCCTGTTTCGTTGTTTTAATGACCGGGGAAAAGCTTGCTTTTCCCCTATTTGCAGTAAGTAATTATTTTATTTTTTCATGTTCCTTTCTCATTATGCCTGTTAAACAGGCAGATCAATTATTTATTTCGGGGTATTGTTTTAATTTACTCGCCTATCCAACACCGGGATATTCCATACCATTAATTAATACAATAATTTAACGGCACCAATGTCCTTGAGGCTGGCACTACTATCCATACCAACCCCGCATGGCTGGTATGGATGACACCTGTATCTGCATAAATACTATCTTATTCGTTAAGCTTTTACAGGCTGTAACCGATAAGGTGCCTCAACCTGTTTGGCTTCGGTTTCAGCCACAGGATCGGGCCTATATAACTGGTGTGGCTGCAAAGGAACATCCGCTTTAATCACAGGACCATCGGCAGCAAGCTCACTTCCGGGTACTTTTGATTTAAATATAGGCCAGGCCAGCTGCGCATACCATTGATCGCCTTCATAATGTGATATGCCATAGGCTTTGGGATACTTGCGCGAAATATGTGCCGTACCAAAAATGACATCCCACAAAAAAAACATATTGCCAAAATTGCCTTTGTAGTAGCCTACCCCATCATCAGTAGTGGCGGCATGGTGTGCATGGTGCGTTGCCGGGGTTGATATGGTGCGTTCAAGTACCCAGGCCAGCGGATGTAATATTTTGTATTGATAAAACGGCTTGTCCCATGGAATACTTGAATGGGCCAGCGTAGTAATGGTACCCTTAATTCCCTTAACAATAACAGCAGGAATACCCAAACCAAGATAAACCAACGCAGTTGTTAAATAGGTTTGCGAAAAGAAAATAGTATAAATGATATTTTGCCTGCTGGCCATTGCCATACCCATGTATGATGCCGAATGGTGCGTACGATGGAAACGCCACAACCACGGCACTTCGTGATGCAAGCGGTGGTACCAGTATTGGGTAAGATCATCGGCAACTGCTATAATAATAAATCCCCAGAAAAACGGCACCCAGTTAAAGGTATCTTTAAAACCTGGCAGTATGGCGGGCAGTACCTTAAGCCCGTAATAAGCAACCAAAGGTTTTACCACAAGCTTGGGAACCGTAAAGCAGGCAATATCCACCCACTTTTCGTTTTTGTTCCAACGTTTTTTATAAAGGCCAAATGAAAACTCGAGCACGCCGAGCACCAATACCAAAACGGAAAAACCATAACCGTTAAGGTTTTCTATTAGTTGTTTTATCTGTTCAATCATTGCTTTGTGGTTGTGTGTTTACAGTTTTGTTCTTTATGGTATTCTGTTCTTTATGCACCTGTTTCTTTTCCCAGGGGTGTTCGCCGGTTATATAAAATGTGGCAAACATGAGCACAATGGGCAGCGTGTAAAGCAGCAGGCTCAACAAGGCGTTTTTAATTATCCGTGTTTTAGTAGCTTGTTCTAGTTTCATGAGGGGTTGTTTTGAGGTTGAACAATCAGTGCTGTTTTGGTTTTGGAGCTTCGCTCCAGCAGTTTACGGGTAAGCCACAGGCCACCGAAAATGATAATGAAAGGTATCAGTGTTACAATGATGCCAACCAATATCTTTTTTCCAAGCAGGGAAACGTCGTTAATAGTCATAATGAGCTGTATTAAGTGATAAATAGTATAGATACCGCATGACGATGCACATACCGGCAAAGGCACCTGTTAGTGAAAAAATAAATTCTAAAGATCAGCAGAACGGCGCAATGAATAGCGGGTTCAGGAGGAAGGAATAAATCCTTATTGTGCTATATCAACAGCAACAACAAGACATACAACAGCAGGCAAAAGCAATAGCTGTCGACTGGTAATTAGCAAGGCCGTATTTAGGTAAAAGTTCGGGTTGCATGGTGGTTGCTTTTAAATGATTTAATTGTTGTGATTTAATTACAGGGGCAAATGTAAAAAAAGATTTTATAATTACTACTAATTCCATAGAATTTATAGTAATAAATATTACTTTCTTTATTTTAACTACATCCTGGAGAGTTGCTGTATTGCATCCTAATAAATGACACTGGCTGACTATAAAACGCTTTAGCTACAGACAGTCTTATTTCAAACAGCACAAAAACAACAGTTTACCTCTTATTTCCTCAACCTTAAAATACCTAAACTTCAACATCAGGTATATTAATAAAATTTATTTTTCAGAAAAAATTCAATTGTATATTAAATCTATAGAATTTATATACTATAATTGTACGTCGTATATTTGTGTATTAAAGACACGTTAAAATTCATTATTTAAAGCATATTCCTATTAACTAAAAAATGGCAGAGCAAAAAGCAAAACAAACAGCCCTTGGTGATGTAGCCGCAAGGCAGTTAGCGGTAGCAACCCGTACCGTTCCACAATTATCAACAATTACGCCACGCTGGCTTACCCATTTATTGAATTGGGTCCCTGTTGAATCGGGCGTTTACCGCTTAAACAAGGTGATAGACGCTAACAATGTAGAAGTAGACTGCTCCAACCGCGATGAACGTGAATTGCCATCAACTTTTGTTGATTATGAAGAAAACCCAAGGGAGTATAACCTAAGCGCGGTAAATACTGTACTGGATGTGCACACCCGTGTATCTGATCTGTATAGCAAGCCTTATAACCAGATAAGTGAACAATTGCGCCTTACTATCGAAATTGTTAAAGAGCGGCAGGAAAGTGAGCTAATCAACAATACCGAATATGGTTTATTAAGCAGCGTTGTTGCCTCTCAAAAAATTAAAACCAGGTTAGGCCCCCCTACTCCCGATGATCTGGATGAACTTATCACGAAGGTTTGGAAAGAGCCCGGTTTTTTCTTGTTACACCCTTTAGCCATTGCCGCTTTTGGTCGCGAATGCACCCGCCGCGGTGTACCGCCGCCAACGGTTTCTTTGTTTGGCTCACAATTTATTACATGGAGAGGAATACCGCTAATCCCTTCAGATAAACTGCCTATTGTTAACAACAAATCAAAGATCATCCTGCTACGCACGGGCGAAAGCCGCCAGGGTGTTGTAGGCTTGTTCCAACCTGGTCTTCCGGGCGAGCAATCACCTGGTTTATCTGTCCGCTTTATGGGTATCAATAACAAAGCAATTGCTTCATACCTGGTTTCGCTTTATTGCTCTTTAGCGGTATTGGTTGATGATGCTATAGCTGTTTTAGAGGATGTTGATTTAGGTAATTACCATGAGTACAAATATTAATCCAGACAATTTACCCAACCTGCAGGAATTGGAGCAACTGGCCAACCAATTCTTTAAATCGGGACCGGGCGGTATTGTAAACCAATTGCCTGCTCAACAAGGCACAGAAGGTTTTCAATTGCCCGGCAATATAGCGGATGTGGGGTTGTTTAAAGCCGCACCGCCGGTAAATCCCCCCGCCGCGTCAGTTCCATCAAGTACAATTGGAGGCGGCGGTATTTCGCCATCTGCAATTAACCAAAATAATGCTGTTAATCTTAAAGATCCGCAAACCAGTTTCGTTGATCCTAATTTAAATGATCACCCTAACCCGTCCGCCCCCGTTCAGAAAAGCATACCCACAGCGTTCGGTGGTCAATTTCCTGCACAGCCAGGCTATGGTTATGACTCATACCTGGTGAAAACAGATCTTATACCAGACATGCTTTTAAAGCAGAACTTCCCGGTTGAGCAGCTTTCATCAACCCCTGAAAGCCTGGTGCAATTGCCATATCAGCAGGATCAGGCTTTTGATACCGACCTGAAAAAAATATTAAGCGATATCCGTACATCGGGTCCGTCAAATGCGTTGCCATTTACCGGTGCTCCTATCGTTATGGACGTCCCCTTTTATTTTTTATCAGGCAATCATGGCTTACCCGCGGTTAAATCCGATCAGCAAAAGGTTAAGCTGACAGGCCTTAGTAATATCATTAGTCCGCCGTTTGATGTAAACCTCGTAAGGCGCGATTTCCCGATATTACAGGAGCAGGTGAACGGTAAACAACTGGTTTGGTTAGATAACGCTGCCACAACGCAAAAACCCCGGCAGGTAATTGACCGCATCAGTTATTTTTACGAGCACGAAAACTCCAATATCCACCGCGCGGCGCATGAACTGGCCGCAAGGGCAACCGACGCTTATGAAGGTGCACGCAAAAAGGTACAGCGCTTTTTAAACGCGGCTTCCATCAACGAGATCATATTTGTTCGCGGCGCCACAGAGGCTATTAACCTGGTGGCCAAAAGCTGGGGCGAGCAATACCTGCATGCCGGTGACGAGATCATTGTAAGCCAGCTGGAACATCATGCCAACATAGTTCCGTGGCAGCAGTTGGCGGCAAAGAAGGGTTTAAAAATAAAAGTTATCCCTGTTGATGACGACGGCCAGGTATTGATTGATGAGTACGTAAAACTTCTGGGCCCTAAAACCAAACTGGTTTCATTTACCCAGGTATCAAACGCCTTAGGTACGGTTACGCCAGCCGCGCAAATCGTGCACCTGGCTCACCTGGCGGGAGCCAAGGTATTGGTTGACGGGGCACAATCTGTATCGCATATGCCGGTTGACGTACAGGCTTTAAACGCCGATTGGTTTGTTTTCTCAGGGCATAAGGTATTTGGCCCAACGGGTATTGGTGTGCTTTATGGCAAAGAGGATCTGCTAAATGAAACCCAGCCCTGGCAGGGAGGGGGCAATATGATCAAGGATGTAACTTTTGAGCACACCCAATACCATGATGCACCAGGCAGATTTGAAGCAGGCACCGGTAACATTGCCGATGCAGTTGGTCTAGGTGCGGCAATTGATTACGTAAGCCGTTTGGGAATGCCGCTTATAGCTCAATATGAGCATTACCTGTTGGTTTATGCCACCCAATTGTTAAAAGAGGTTAAAGGCATCCGCCTGATTGGTACAGCGCCCGATAAAGCCAGTGTTTTATCATTTGTGCTGGATGGTTACAAAACCGAAGAAGTTGGCGCGGCATTAAACCAACAAGGTATTGCCGTACGTTCGGGTCATCATTGTGCCCAGCCTATTTTGAGGCGTTTCGGTGTGGAAGCTACGGTAAGGCCATCAATTGCATTTTATAATACCTGTGCCGAAATAGATTTGCTGGTAAATACCCTTCACAGTCTTAAAAGATAAACCGGCCCATGAAAGACGATAAATTTGACAGCTTTATACAAACGCTTTATGAAACCCATAAAGCCGAATGGGAGGCTACACCAAAGATCAGAGCTTGCGTTGGATGGCTGTCTGATCTTTTTGAGTTCCTGTTTCCAAATAACCATGCCAATAAACTATCTATATATGGCGGCCATTTAAAAAAGAACCAGATAGACCTCGAAAATATATTATTAAGCTACCTGGACCCAAACGATATTGATATTGAGGAAGCTGTTATTTCATTTTACGATTCATTGAATGAAATTTACCAGGATTTGCGGCAGGATGCTTCCATGATATACGAAAAAGATCCTGCAGCCACAAGCGTGCATGAAGTTATTGTATCCTATCCTGGTTTTTATGCTATAGCGGTTTACCGCATAGCGCATCAGCTTACCCGGTTGGCAATTCCTATTTTGCCCAGGATTTTATCTGAACACGCGCATGGTAAAACCGGGGTTGATATTCATCCCAAAGCAAAAATCGATGTGCCTTTTTGTATTGATCACGGTACCGGGATAGTTATTGGTGCAACCAGTGTTATTGGCAAACATGTAACTATTTACCAGGGCGTAACGTTAGGTGCCGCGCAGGTAAGTAAAGAACTATCCGAAACAAAACGACATCCCACTGTTGAGGACAATGTGGTTATTTACGCCCGCAGTACCATTTTAGGCGGCCGCACGGTTATTGGCCACCATAGTGTAATTGGAGGCAGTGTGTTTTTAACAAAAAGCGTCCAGCCTTTTTCACATGTTTTTAATACCCATCAATTACGAATTGAGGTAAAAGAAAACCTGCAATAATTTATTCAAATATGGTTTCTAAACTTAACTCATCAGAGATAATTCATTTCCTGCTTATTCTTTTGATCATCCTGATACCAGCGAGGCTGCTGGGCGAACTATGCCGCAGGTATAAACTACCCGCTATTATTGGTGAAATTTTCGCGGGTATCATTGTTGGGCCTACCCTTTTGGGTTTGTTATTTCCATCTGTTTTTAAAGATATTTTCCTGGCTACCCCGCATGCTTTCGAGGCATTTGATGGCATCGCCAATATTGGTATTATTTTGCTGATGTTCATAGCCGGCTTTGAGGTAGATCTGAAACAGATAAGGCAGAATGGTAAACAGGCAATCAGCATAAGCCTTACCGGTATTATATTTCCTTTTGCCATCGGTTTTGCAGCGGTATGGTACCTGTACCAGAGCCATTTTGCAAACGGCTTTAATAACCAGTTGGTTACCTCGTTGTTCTTCGGTACAGCGCTGTCCATTACCGCGCTTTCGGTGATCACCAAAATATTGCTCGACCTGGATATTTTGAACACCCGCATAGGCAACATCGTATTAACAGCGGCTATGGTTGATGATTTTTTGGGCTGGATATTATTCTCCGTTATCATCCAGCTAATGAATGTTGGAAAAGGTGAAGCCTCCTTTTGGGCAGTAAGCATAGTTATCCTTTATGCAGTTTTCATGTTAACAGCCGGACGCTGGCTTATTCATAAGCTGCTGGCTTTTGCCGGCAAGAGTGAAAAACCGGGCAGGGTACTCACCATGGCCGTTTGTCTTTGTTTGATCAGCGCCTGCATTACCGAAGGGCTTGGGGTACGCGGTATATTTGGCGCTTTCCTGGTTGGCGTTGGCATCAACGATTCTGCATATTTTACTGAGAAACATAAACATGTGCTACATCAATTTACCATTAACGTATTGGCGCCGTTGTTTTTCGCCTCAGTTGGATTGAGGTTGAACTTTATAGCCAATTTTAATCTAGAGGTTGTAGTGATCATCCTTATTATAGCCTGCCTTGCCAAACTCGTTGGTGCAGGTATTGGCAGCGCCATGAGCGGCATGACCAAAAACGAATCAATAGCAGTAGCCTTCGGCATGAATGCGAGAGGATCGCAGGAAATTGTTTTAGGATTGCTGGCATTGCAGGCAAAGATCATCAGCGAGCCTGTGTTTGAAGGGGTAGTGGTAATGACAGTGGCAACCATGATCATATCAGGCCCAATTATGAAACACTATTTTTTGAAAGAACAAAAATTGCTATTAGAAACGAAAACTGCTATTTTGTAAAAGGAACGATAATTTCATGACCATTTAAACAATTATTAATCGAACTTAGGTTATCAAACATTCCTGGCATTCTTTCTATGTTTATTACTTTTTGGCCAAAAACCTGCCACCGGTATCAGCCTCCTGTGAGGCTTGTGGCTCCTGAAAGTGGGCAGATCGAACCAATTCATTAAAATTTGCGAGAAAAGCGAAAGACGCCTTGGGAGAAATTATACAGGAAGTCCCATTGGCTGGGTTTTACTTATCCACTAAATGGATAGTGGCCGGTTCATCACGATTACAGGATATCACCCCATTGCTATAATGTAACTCGGCTAACTGGATTACACTCCGCTTATTCCCGAATGAACCTTTAACAGCCGGTTTATCTTTTGTTCGGCCAGGATGGGTAAAATAGAAAATGTAAGCCCTATTATTATTTACCACTACATCGCAATGGCCACCAATTGCCTGATCATCCACACCCTTACCCGGTTTTTCTAAAATACGGTCCTCCTGTTTGGTCCATGTCAATAAATTATCAGAACTGTAAACCTCCATACCCTTCCATACATCCACAATCATGAAATACTTATTGTGCCATCTGAAAACTTTAGGACCTTCGCCATTTGCCGGTATGGCGGTGCCTTTATCTATCCAGTTATACAGATCAGTACTTTCGGCATATGCTATTGCTTTACCTTTCTTTTCATCGTTATACCATAGCCTCCATAACCCGTCTGAAACTTTGGCGAGCGAGGCGTCGATGACGTGATGCGTACCTAATGGTAAAACAGATTCAAATTTCCAATTAAATAAGTCGGTACTGGTTAAATGCACAATTTCCCGGGGATGGTTCCAATCAGTAAATATTCCGGGCACATAGGTTAAATACATATGATACAAACCTTTATTTTCAATGATATCCGGAGCCCAGAATGTGTAACCAGGGTTAACGCGGTAATTAATATTTGCCGTATCTCTATATTTCCATACCCTGCCGTCTTTTGATTCGGCTATCCCTATTTTGGTACCATGTACCCATTGAACACCAGTTGAATCATTTAACATGGCGCGACGATTAGTATAAAACATCCACCACATTTTTTGCTGTTTGTTGTAAATGACAACCGGATCAGCAGCGCCATGCTCCAGGGGATCGTCAAACAAAGGTTTAGATACTGCTTTTGTTTGCGCATGAAGATTGGCACCTTTTGCAATAAATAGTACCAGCATGCAGGCACATGCAACTTTATTAATAAAGTTCATATTAATATTTTTTTTTGAAATGTTAGTCCTAAATCCGGTCACCATAAGTTAAGGGTTATAAATTTCTATCTTGCCATCGCTTATACTTAAAGTTAACCATTAATAAGCAGACTTTTCCAGATTGGTTTTGTTCCATACATCTTCCATAAAGATAAACTTTCCGGCTTCGCCTGCAACGGGCTGTACAAATGCACCCTGCGAAAAAAAGTCATTTCTGCATTTAGTCCTTTACATGGGTTGCTTTGTTCTTTCCGTGGCTTCATAATATTATCAGCTGTGAGCGTCATCCTCAACCGCAAAATTATTTCAAAATGGTTCGATAAATTCCCCATTCTATTTTCAAATTCATTGATTCCATGCAATCAAGCTAATTAACAACTCCAAATCATTGACAAAATGATTTGAAATCTGTACCATTGGGGAGTACATTTAGAATCGAACAAGAAGCCTGGTATCAAAATATCGGGCTTTGTTGTTTTGGGTGATTTTGTTGCGATGTGGTCCTTACTTCATAAATTCATATCTAATATCGTATTATGAACTGACTTTATACTGACATCTGTTATCAGCGAAAACATTATTTTCAGCGAAAAACATCCTTAAAATGAAGAATAAAAAAGGGCTTGAATTTCCGGCTGTGCTGGCGGTACTATTAGCTATAATTAGTTTTCAAGGTGGCGCCGCTATTGCAAAAGGCATATTTCCTGTCCTTGGTGCAGCTGCAACTTCTTCGTTAAGAATAGTTTTGTCCGCCATCATCCTGGTCATTTTTAACCGGCCCAACCTCCTAAATTTGACAACCGGGCAATGGAAGGCTGTTGCTTTGTACGGTTTGACGTTAGGGGCAATGAATATCATTTTTTATATAGCAATAGCCCGCATACCGCTTGGTTTGGGTGTTGCCCTTGAGTTTATAGGCCCCCTGGCGCTTGCCCTGACCAGCTCTAAACGCGTGATAGACTTTTTATGGGTTCTGCTTGCAGCCACAGGGATAGCACTGGTTGCACCATGGAGCAATAAAGGTTTGGATATTATTGGTGTACTACTTGCCTTGCTTGCCGGCGCACTCTGGGCAGCATATATTTTACTGGGCGGACGCATATCCCAAATAATGGATGCAGGAAAAGCCGTAACTATTGGGATGACTTTTGCATCTATCCTGGTATTGCCAATAGCTATAAGCAACGGATTATTAATTAATTTCAGGCCTGTGATGCTGTTGCCAGGATTTGCGCTGGCTTTGCTCTCAAGCGCCATTCCTTTTACGCTTGAGATGCATGCGCTACGGAAAATCCCTGCAAAAACGTTTAGTATTTTAATGAGTTTAGAGCCCGCCGTAGCGGCATTTTCTGGTCTCTTTTTCCTGCATGAACACTTGTCTTTTTACGAATGGCTTGCGGTAGCATTGATTATTGTTGCAAGTGCCGGAGTTACACTAACAGGGAGAAAAAACGCGCACGCAGCGAATAATGGTTCTTTAGACAATATTTAACCGATATTGTTGATTTCCTGTGTTATTCTAACCTGGATAATATTAAATATTGAGGGTGTTCAAAAAAACCAGCATTTGAAATTTTTTGAACACTTTCCCAAAGAAAAATCAAACCTTCTTTTTAAAAATCTATCTCAATGCGAATTCCGGTATACCTAACCTTTTTATTCCCGATACATAAAACTTGGAATTCGCGTGCAACAGACTGACTTTTTCCTGCAAAGTCATCTGGCTGATCAGGGAACGGATTTTTTCTTCCTGCTTGCTATTATTCAGACTTTGCTGTGCATTTGCCATTCCTATTATCAGCAGCAAAAAAAAAGCATACAGCTGCAGGTTATCTTTACTATTTTCAACTTTGGTATTAATATATTCATGGGTTAAGATTTTTTAATAAAGTTTACCAGGATAACATCATTTTCCCGGATATCAAACTCCTGGGAATACCCGGAATTAGGCTTGATTTCAATTTCCCGTTTTGCAACAGGAGAGCCATTTTCTTCTTTTAACTTTTCAACCTGCTGCCTGTTCAACTGTCCAGGCCTGCCCATATCCACATAACGTGTATAGG
>NZ_JBFUKX010000043.1:0-58256 GCF_056400605.1 Mucilaginibacter sp. P5_A4
GGAGTATAATATTACAGGAGTATAATATTACAACTAAAAATATTAAATGGTCATCGGGGTTTTATACAGTTTTGGGGTATGAACCTGGCGAAATAGAATGCTCAAACCATATGTTTTTTGAACACCTGCTATACCACCAGGATAAGCCAGCATTTTTGGCGGCTTTAAATGATCAACCATCCGGTATTGTTAAACCTTTACAAATAAGACTGTTAACCAAAGCATCGGGCTATCACTGGTTTGAAAGTACTGTAAAAAAATATAGTGACGAAACCGGACAGATCATTTACGGCTCTATCATCAACATTAATCAATTTAAGCAAGTTCAAATACAGGCCGCGCATAATGATCTGATTTACAACGAGACTGTTAAAATTGCTAAATTGGGTAGCTGGGAAATCAATACTGCTACCATGGGGTTATGGTTATCAAACCAGTTATATAATATTTATGAACTGCAAAACCACGTTACACTGACAATTGAAGAAGCTATAAGTTTCTTTGAACCCCAGTATCGCCCGGTGATGAAAAATGCTATTGATAACGCCATCGAATTTTGTCAGCCTTATGAGCTGGAATTGCTTTTCAGATCAGCAAAAAATAAAGTAATATGGGTGAGGGTTAAGGGGATACCTATTATTGATGATTTTGGTAAATGTGTAACGGTACGTGGTATTATACAGGATATCGACAATAAAAGGCGAAAGACACTCGCGCTGGAATCCTCATTAAATTTACTAACAGATCAAAATCGGAGACTGCAAAACTTTGCTTATATAGTATCTCATAACCTGAGATCACATACCGGTAATTTGCAGTTTATGGTAAATTTATATGATGATACCGCAGTTGAAGAAGACAGGTCAGAGATTTTTTCGCATATTAAATCCATAAGTAATAGCCTAAGCGCTACCATTGAGCACTTAAATGAAATAGTTACGATACAAACCGAAATTACCAATGAAAAAACGGTAATCGACTTCGAAACGCTTTTTAAAAACATCTTATCGGCGCTTAAAAGCAATATTGAAGCGCTTGATGCTACAATAGAATTTGATTTTAGTAAATGCCCGCAAATAAGCTATATCCCGGCTTATATGGAAAGCATTCTGCAAAACCTGCTTACCAACGCTTTAAAATACAGCGATCCGGAAAGGAAGCCTGTTATTAAATGCAGTACACTGAAAGAACGCAATCATATCTATCTGTTTTTTGAGGACAATGGGATGGGTATAGATATGGAGCGCTATGGTGATAAAATCTTCGGGATGTATAAAACGTTTCATCAAAACCCTGATGCTAAAGGAATTGGTTTGTTTATAACCCGTAACCAGATAGAGGCACTCGGCGGCACTATTAAGGTAGACAGTACAGTAAATATCGGTACAAAATTTACCATCAGATTTGTATAATAATTATTATACAATCAGTACAGAAGGCAAAGAACGATGTCGTGGGTGTTTGGTTAGCGGATGACAGCCAGGTTTATACTTTCGGATAAAAAAACTAATCAATTTAAAGGGGAAGGCAATCGGAAACAAAAAATTATAAGTATAGACCCTGATAGTTCAAGACCTATACTTATATAGTTTTTGTTACTCAATGTAGCTTTCCAGTATTTTAAAGCCACCGGTGGTTTCCAGCTCAACCTTATCAATGCTTTTTGGCAGCAATATACACTCGCCCATTTTAACAGGATAAGTTTCGCCATTATAGGTTACGTTATAAGCACCCTCAACACAAACGTGAATCACAAATGAATCAAGCGAGGTGTAATCCTTTGAAGTGCTCTTGTCAAAATCCAGCAAATTGGTGGTGAAGTACGGGCAGCTTACCAATTTAACAGCCTCGTTTTTTTTGGGCTGATATTTGGTTTTATATTCAGGATAATGCTTATAATCAATGGCTGCAAGGGCTTCCTGGGTATGCAGTTCGCGTTTGTTTCCATGGTCGTCAACCCTGTCGAAATCATAAATACGATAAGTTATATCTGATGTTTGCTGTATTTCGGCAATTAGTAAACCCTTACCAATAGTATGTACACGACCGGCTGGTAAAAAGAAAACGTCACCTGCGCTTACATCTTCCTTATTTAAAATATCCATGATATGGCCGCTGTTCAGCTTATCAAGGTAGGTTTGCTCATCCAGTTCCTGGTTAAAGCCGGCAATCAGTGTCGATCCGGGATCGGTTTCAATAACATACCACATTTCGGTTTTACCGAAGGAATTGTGGCGTTTTTTGGCCAATTCATCATCAGGGTGCACCTGGATAGACAGATCGTCATTGGCATCAATAAACTTCACCAGTAACGGGAAAATATTACCAAAATGATCATAGACCTTTTTACCAACCAGTTCCTCCTTATATTGTTCCAATAAACCGGCAAGTGATTCACCTTCCAGGGCTCCGCCTGCTACTACAGACACATCAGATTTTACGCCCGATATTTCCCAGGTTTCGCCGCAGTTTGGCAAATCGCCAAAATCTTTATGCAGATAGGTTTTGATTTTTTGACCACCCCATATCTTATCTTTATATATGGTTTTAAATTTTAATGGATATAATGCCGACATCGTTTAAATTTTAACCGCTAAGTTAAAAGTTAAATTAAAAAAAGCCATAAATAACTTTCGAACTATAATTGATTGGAGTAAAAAAGGATTGTTGATTTATTTCCAATGTTTTTAAATTCAAACATCCCCAAAACAAAATAAGCCGCCCCTTTTTGAGACAGCTTATTTTGTTTTATATGTTAAATAACTTAAAAGTCGCTTAGCAGGTCCAGTTTTTTATTATTGTATTCTTCCTGCGATATCAAACCATTATCGAAAAGGGTTTTCAGCTTCTTCAATTTTTCAGTAAGCTCATCAGGCTTTGGCGTTTCATGAACTATTGGGGCAGGGGCCTGTGGTACAACCGGGGCTGATGCCGGAGGTTGTGGAGCAGCTACAGGTGCTTGCGCAGCGTACGCCTGTTGCGTGGTTGAAGCATGTGCTGCAGCCGGATTTTCAAATTGAATAGAGCCAGACTCCGCACGTTTTTGTTCCAGATCGCGCAGGCGGCGGGCTTCACGCTCAACCTCTTTACGTTCCTGGGCATATTGGTATAATTTACGGCCTTGTATTTTAGGCAGGTAATCAACAGCCATCTCGGCACCGTTGGTAGTTTTTACACTGAATATGGCGCCAATGATCTCTTCCTTGGTGTATACATCAACAATATCCTTCCACACAAAATCAACAAACTTGATAGAAAGGCCAAGATTTGCCGGGGTAAAAAACAATATACGTTTGTTGGTTATGGCTATGCAATCAGGAAATAAATTTACCAATGGTTTTTTCTGAACAGCAATATATATTACCTCTTCACCAGAAGAAAGCAGGTCGACCAAACGGGAATAAACTTTTTCAACCGTTTTTGGATCTTGTTCCTCGTTTAAAAATTTCTCAATCATGTTTTTAGCATTTATGATGCCCGCAAAAATAATGATAATACTTCAATTGCCTATAAGTTTTAAGCAATCAGCAAATTACAGCCCCGTATGTCGCTTTGATCAAACCTGCCCAATACCTCAAACGAGCCATCAGCATAGGTTTTACCCAGGTCCTGTGTGGCAATGAACGCGCAGGAATTAATATTAGCCAGGTCAATCACATTGATGCCACCGGTTTTACCTGTGGCTAACGTACTGATAGGGTCGTTGGTATCCCGTATGACGATATTCATCCAGGGTGGGCATTCAAAAATACCCTCGCCTTTTGAATAGGCCTGTGAAAGTAATTCGGTCATGCCGTACTCGGAGTGAATGGCGCCAACGCCAAATCCTTTGCATAAAACTTCGTGGAGTTCCTCACGGATCATTTCTTTACGCCGGCCTTTCATCCCCCCGGTTTCCATCACAATAAGTCCGGGGAAATTAATATGGTAATTGTCAATAAAATCGAGCAGGCCAAAAGTAACACCAATTAATAGGGTAGGCTTTTGGGCATCCCGTAGTTTTTTTAGCTGATGATAAAGCTCATCATGGTTATACAAAAAGAAGCCACTATCCGGGTTGCAGGATAGTTTGATGAGCTCATCAACCATATAAATCAGCGATGAACCTTCCCGCTCCAGGTATGATGGCAGCAGGGCCAGCACGGTATAATCTTTTATGTCGCCATAAAACAATTTAAACGCATTTTTAAAACTATCCTCATACCAGGTTTTATCGGTTACATAATGGCTGCTGGTTACCATCCCGGTAGTGCCCGAGCTGGTGAACGTCACCTCAACGGGGGCATTTATGCTGAGCACCCGGTGCGATTTAAAGAACTCTATAGGTAAAAAAGGGATTTGATCTGCAGTGGTAATTTTAGCAGGGTTGATTTTTAATCCTGTAATAAATTGCTTGTAAACGGCGCAGTTTTGGGCCTGGTAATTAAAAATCTCCAGTGCCGCCGCTTCAAACTGCTCTTTGTTATCTATTGAAAATACCTGTTGCTTATTAGGGAGACTCATTTAATGCAAAGATAGGTAAATGTGCAAATGTGCAAGTTTCAGATGTGTAGATTGCCTGAACCGAAATAGAATTAAAGAATTAGCCGGATTCAAAAATCCTTTAATGGTGATTCATACACAAATTCTAAAAATTCTTTAATCCGGAGGATTTGGTTCATGCAAAATCTCCGCAAGTTCCGGGTTTTAAACCGATCCGGATAACTGCACTTTTGAGTTGTAATAGAAATAACATTATGAACAAATTTAAAATAGTACCGCTTTCAAAAGCCTTGGTTCAACAGATAAAAACAAACATGACCGATGATTTTGGTAACCCGGTTGTGGAACAACTGGCTACGGGGCTGGGACCCTGCCGCATATCCTTAAAACCATTTAATAAAGGTGTTGATAAGCGTTTGTTATTTAAGCATTCGCCTTTTGAGGTAGAGAATGCTTATAACCAGCCCGGCCCGGTATTTGTAAATGCGGCAGATGTGGATGAGTATCGTGATATTTTTCGTTTCCCGCCGGAGATTAAGGCTAATAAACAAAGTTTTCCGTTGTCGCTCATTGGTTATAATCGCGATCAGATGATGGTTTTAACCCGGCTTGTTGGCGATGCAGATGTTGATGAACTAATAGGTGAGATTTTTGATAAATACCCGGAGGTTGAATACTTACATGTCCGTAATGCGCAGGCCTGTTGTTTTATTTGCAAAGTTGAACGGGTGTAAAGTCATGGTTAAATAATTTAATTGTCAAACACCTGCACGTTTTATGAGTTGGTTACGTTAATTGTTAACATTGCATTTTAACTAACAGACCCCAATGAAAACATTGAAATTTTTAAGATTCCCGTTGATATTAAGCCTTTTTTTTGTGTTGGTATCGGCAAAGGCCGCTGATAAAGAAACGGAAAGAATACATAGTTCGGCCAACGTATTGAAGGATTTTAGCCAGATGAAGGAGAGTATTCCCAAAGAGTTAATAAAGGAGTACGAAGGCATTGTCATTATCCCGAAACTGATAAACGCGGGTTTTGGAATTGGCGGCAAGCGGGGCAAAGGAATTGCCATGGTAAAGCTGGCCGATGGCAAATGGAGCGACCCTGTGTTTGTAACCCTCACAGGTGGCAGTGTAGGTTTCCAGATAGGTGTACAATCTGTCGACCTGGTTTTGGTGTTTCGTCATAAAGATGTGTTAACCAAAATCAAAAAAGGTAATTTTACCATCGGTGGCGACATATCAGCAGCGGCAGGCCCGGTTAACAAGAACAAATCTGCTACTACAGATTACAAAATGGAGGCCGAGATCTATTCTTACTCACGTAGCCGGGGTTTGTTTGCCGGTATTAGTGTCAATGGTTCGGGCCTGGCTATAGATAATATATCAAACAGCAATTTTTACGGTAACGACGATTCATCGCAGGATATTTTTGCCTCCGCAAAAAATAATTCCGATGCTGTTAATGTGCTGAAAGAAACATTAGCCGGTTTTTAAAGTGCTAACAAAATACGTGTGTTTTAAGTAATACTTGCTATCAATCACAACTTTCAGATAATTTAAAAACAACGGTGTGTTTTTAAGGTTGATTATTTAATGGTAATAATTGTAATTAAATATTTGACCCCATGAAAGCACTGAAATTTTTAAGGGTTCCGTTAATACTGAGCCTTTTCTTTTTGTTGATCTCTGCAAAGGGAGATAAAGAAACAGAACGTTTACATAATTCGGCCAATGTGTTAAAAGAGTTTGGCAAAATGAAGGAGAGCATACCCCGTCAATTGTTACAGGAGTATGAAGGTATCATCATTATTCCTAAACTGATTAATGCAGGTCTTGCTATTGGCGGCAAGCGCGGCAAAGGTGTAGCTATGGTTAAATTAGCTGATGGAAAGTGGAGCGATCCCGTATTTGTTACTCTTACAGGTGGTAGTTTTGGCTTACAGATAGGGGTGCAATCTGTCGATCTGGTTTTGGTGTTCCGCCATAAAGGCGTGCTTACCAAAGTAAAAAACGGCGATTTTACTATTGGTGGCGATATATCGGCAGCTGCCGGTCCGGTTGGGCGCAGCTCTACTGCTAACACCGATTATAAACTGGAAGCCGAGATATATTCTTATTCGCGCAGTCGTGGTTTATTTGCCGGGATAACTATTAATGGCTCAAACCTGGCTATTGATAAAACGGCCAACGCCAACTTCTATGGCCACAACAATTCCTCAGCAGATATTTTTGCTACGTCGAAAAACAAATCTGAAGCTGTTAGTGTACTGAAAGAAACTTTAAGATCACTATAGTAAAACTGCTCATGCGAATGCCCGTCAGCAATGCCGGGCATTCGCATGAACTTATTTTTCGAGCGCTTTTTTCAATAACAATCCCGACAGCGCCGCAAACCCGGCAACCAAACCGCCAACAATGCCGCTAATCACCAGTATAAACCCCCAGGAGGGCAAATGGAAAAGTTCGGCTATTCGTTTAACCAACAGGTGGTCGTTGGGAACACTTTTGAAGAGGGCTAAAACTATCCAAACAATAAACACTGCGCCAAACCCGGATATAAAGGCCTGTCCAGGTGTTTTACCCGCAAAAAAAGCCGCAAAAAATGCCGCGATAGCCACTACCCACCAGGGTAAAAAGAAACCGCTTGCAAATGAAAGTATGAGGATAATAAGAAATAACATAGTTTTTATTTTTTGTTGCTGATAGTTAAGGTTGTTTTGATGCGATTTGATTTTTCATCCGGCGATTGCATAAAAAGCAACTCTTTAAGCTGCCCGTTTTGCCAGGTTTTTAACATATCATCGTAAAAAAAGCTACCGGGGTTGCCGCTTTCTCCACCGGGTAAAATGCCATAGCCCTTTACAATAGGCCCCATCTGTACTACCATGCGCCATGATGGGCCGTGCCCGTTGTTCAAGGCGTTAACCGTAGTGCCGGTTCCGCCTGATTCAAAATTGCCCGAGCTTAGCGCTTCCTGGCCGGTTAAGTGCGAGATCTCCATTTTTTTAACCAGCCCCCATTGCCACCTTTTACCTGGTTTTCCGTATTGGCGGGTGAGGCTGTCAACAACACTGGTAAAAGCCTGGTTAATAATATCGGCACAGTTTTCCTTTGCAGGAGTATGGATATTATCAAACCATTTTGAACCCGGTTCTTTCTGGATGAGTTGTTCGGTTCGATCCATCGAAGGATAGTTGGTCTGCAGGTTTTTACCGGCAAAATCATCGCCCCAGATCATATTATAAATTTTCAACCACCAGGAGTTGAAAATGGTAGCGCCTGTTGAATTTATTGAAAAGTTATTGTCCCAGGTTTTTACCATATTTAATGCAGCCAACTGAGTTTGATCCAACTTGGATGCATCAATATAACTGAGCAATACCGGTAAATTATCGTGTGCCCTAACGCTGTATACATCTGTTTGCAAAATGCGCATACTATCAATGGTAGCCTTTTGCATTAGGCTAAGCCTGTCATTAATGCGCTTGCCGCGTTGGTATGGCGCAAACGACCAGTTGATATAATAAGGATAAGTTTGATCTGTTGAGGATTGATTGGCGGAGCTCACAAATCCTCTCGGTGGATTTTTAACGGTGGGGTTCTGGTCAAAAGGGATCCAGCCATGCCAGTCGTTTGCAGCGTCGCTTCCATCCAAAATAAATTTACCCTGATCTTTAAACTTCAGCGGGAATTTACCGTTAGGCGTAATAGCGATATCATTATCCCTGCTGGCGAATACAAAGTTTGATGCCGGGGCATTAAAATAAGTGAGCGCCTTGCGGTAATCATCATAGTTTTTACCCTTGTTCAGGATGTACATGGTCATCAGTTCGTCCGATTCATCATGGGCTATCCATCTCAGGGCATCCCCAACAGGAACAAAATCGGGAGTGTGTGCTGTTATTTTACTTTTATCCTCGTAAACAACCGGCCCGTGATGGGTATAAATAACGGTGTCATATAATGGTTTTTGCCCGCGGATATTGATCACTTCAACCCTTCGGCTGGTTTTGTTCCATTGATTATTGTACCAGTATTCGGTCTTTTTATCATCCTTAAATTTAACCTGGTACCAGTCAAGCACATCAGCATCAACATTGGTAATGCCCCAGCTGATGTTACTGTTAAAACCCAGGATAACGCATGGTGCACCGGGCAAACTCACGCCGTAAACATTTACACCAGGAGCGGAAAGCTGCACCTGGAACCAGATGGATGGATAGGTAAGATTCAAATGCGGATCGTTTGCTAAAATGGGATAACCGTTGGCTGTTTTGCTGCCGGCAACCGCCCAGTTATTACTGCCGATGCCTTCTTCTTTTACTACCCGTTTTGCGTTAGCATTCATCGAAGCTAAAAAACTGGCCGACGGTTTTGGGATAGGCAGGGGTTTAAAACTCCATTTGGTACCTGCCGGGATAATGGGGTCTTCCCTGAAGGGATAATCAGGAAACAGATCATTAGTGGCGTTGGCGCCAAACCGTTTCAAAATGTTGCTCATCGCAAATTCGTTTGATCCGCCGGCCAATGTCTCTGACATTAGCTTTAATAAAAATGCGCAGTTGATAGGCTTGAAATCTTCAGGGGCATAATCCAACAGCTTAAATTCAAGCGGGTATTGCCTTGGTCCAAGTTGGTGTATGTAAGCATTTACACCAGCAGAATAAGCTGTTATCATTTCAGCTATCGGCTTATCGCGCATCATAGCTGTTAGCGTTTTTTCGGCGCCGTAAACCATGCCCATACGGCGGTGGTATCGGTCTATCTCCAATGCCTGCGCGCCGGCAATCTCTGCCAGCCTGCCTGCAGCGCTACGGGTTTGGATATCCATTTGCCAAAGACGATCGGTTGCCGTTACATAACCCTGGGCATAGTACAGGTCATGTTCGTTTTGGGCAAATATGTGGGGGATACGGTTCTCATCATACTTAATGGTTACTTCAGCCTGAAGCCCCGGCAGGTTTAATGTGCCGGCAGTTAAGATATTCTTGCTCTCGGCATTTTGCCAAAAACCATCCGCCGGACTTAAAAACTTACCCAGGGGGGGCACCGAACCAAATTTTGTTTGTAAGGCCCAAATAAGGGTCAATGTAAAGGCAATGGATAAAAATGCTTTTATAAACTTCATTAGTGTGAGGTATAATGCCTATAAAGTTAAGGTTTTAATATACTTCTTCAAGCTTTGGTTTGCGCTTCCTGTAATGTTTTTTACGGGGTTTGTTTTCGAGGCTATCAGGCTTACTTTTGTGGTAAGCCGGCTTCTTTTCGCGCCGATACTCCCAGGGTGCGGTAGGATCAGGATCGGCCCAAAGCCCGAGTTTGTTTTCGCGGGCCTGCAATTCGTATCCTGCCAATTCAGCATTTTGTGAATACTGTTTATATTGCCAGGCAAAGCCATTTTTCACCAAAGCATAATTTACGTTGGTGCCATCTTCTAAAATTACCAGGGCTACAGTGCGGCCATAACGGTCATGCACGTTGCCTACCAGCTTTACATACCTGGCAAAGCAAATATCGGAAGTAAATTTTTTAGCAGCCTGTCCAAATGCCTGCGTTTTCTCGGGACAATCAACCTCGGCCAGCCTGACAGTCATTTCCTGGTTATCGCTGCTGAGTAAACCGAGGGTATCACCATCTTTAATTTTTACAACCTTATACAGGTTATCCGGCTTACGGTTACAGCTCCAAATGGTCAGCAGAAGGACGAGGAATAGGGTAGACTTTTTCTTGAACATGGATTACAAATGTGCAGATTAAAATGAGATGTGCAAATATGCAGGCTACAGATATGTAGATTTTTTTAATGATATAGTTTGAAAGGCACCATAAATAACTATATCTTTAGTTTAAGATATGAAATACTTTAAATTACTGATTTTAATTTGCGGGTGTGTCTTTTCATCAGCGCAAGCCCAAACAAAATTAAATACTGCCTTGATTCAAAAAATTGATTCAATGTTTAAGTATGATCAGTTTTGGCGTAAGGAGGATAGGAAATTACAAAACCACCAAAAATCAGCTTATAGCGCAGAAACTATTCAGCAGAAATGGGTCGAGACAGATAGTATAAACGAACTTAAGGCCAAAGTGATCATCAACCAATACGGATATCCGGGGTACGACCAGGTGGGCGAATCAAGTAATTCATTTTGGTCGATAGTGCAGCATTGCGATGACGATATACCATTTCAGGAGCGGGTATTGGTATTATTGAAAAAGGAAATAGATAAAAATAACGCGGATAAATCCAACTACGCCTTACTTACCGATAGGGTGCTGGTAAACAAAAATCAAAAACAAATTTACGGTACCCAGTTAAAACGCGATAGCAAAACAGGTAAATTTTTACCTTTCCCGCTAAAATATCCGAAGTTGGTTGATAAACTCCGAAAGCAGATGGAATTGGAGCCACTGGCAGAATATCTCAAACAGTCTAATTGAGGTAGTTGGTCTTCAGACAAAGCCATCTGCACATTTGAAATCTGCATATCTGCACATCAATCCTCATGCAGGCTCACCACGTTCCCATCCGGATCTTTGATGTTCAGGAATTTTCCCCATGGGGTTTCATCTACTTTGCCAAGCTGGATACCTTTTGCGGTGAGGTCTTTTATATCGGCATTAAGGTCATCGGTTTTAATAACAAAGCCACGGGTGCTGCCGGCCTGCATTTCTGGAAACCAGTTTACCAGCGTAATAGAAACTGCGGAGCCCGGGTAAGCCATCTGGATCCATTGCGACTCGCCGGGGCCGAAAGGGGCCTCAACCAGGACTTCGAAGCCAAGTTGCAGGTAAAACTCTTTTGCTTTTACCTGGTCGGTAACCGGGATAGAAATAATTTCAATTGCTTTCATGTTATTTGGTTTTATGTTTTTGGTTTAAAGGTTCATGGCGTCGACTTGCAGGTTATTCAAGTTTATAGGTAACTTATGGGTTATGCAAGTTTTTTTATTCTTTTTCGATCGCCGTTTAACTCGGTTTTGTAGTTCTAAAAAATCAATAATATTCGGTGTCAAAAGGTTAATTTAGTATTAAGGTTCAATTGGTTATATTCATAGTTTGATAAGCATATTTCATAAAATCATGTTGACAAATGATGATCAGTTTTATGGTAACCTGCGGGTTAACAACATCCCGCTTGGCGAGCTTTTCATTAAGGAAGATCTGTTTAAGGATGTACCAGATGATTGGCACATTATTATTACAGATATTAAAAGTTCAACCCTCGCGGTACTTGCCGGCGGTTCTCAAAATGTAAACCTTATCGCCACGGGCAGCATCGTTTCGGTGCTTAATATTGCTTTAAAAAATCATATAACTGTTCCGTTTTTCTTTGGAGGGGATGGCGCAACTTTCCTTGTACCTTCTTCAATTATTAACGATGTTATGAGCGCCCTGCTATTGTACAGGGATAATACAATGACCAATTTTGAAATGGAACTGCGTACCGGTACCGTACCTGTGAAAAAGGTTTATGAGCAGGGGTATAAACTGAGGATAGCTAAATTCCGAATGTCCGAAGCATTTTCAATTCCAATTATTTTGGGTAACGGTTTAAGCTTTGCCGAAAAAATGATTAAAGGAAATGACAGTAAACCGGACTACGCCGTCCAATTAGAGGAGCTTGACCTGACAGGGATGCAATGCCGCTGGGATGCAATTGCCCCGCCGCAAAACACCCAGGAGGTAATTTCACTATTAGTTGTGGCATTGCATGAAGACCAACAGCCCGATGTTTTCAGAAAAGTTATTTGCCATATCGACGAGATCTACGGCGATCCAAAAAAGAGGCAACCTATTTCGGTAGCAAAGCTCAGGCTTAAAATAACCTTTGACAGAATTGAGACCGAAATACGTGTAAGAATGGGAAAGGTCCGCTTTTTTGAACTGATGCAAACCTGGCTTACCAATTTATACGGGTTTATTTATTTCCGAACCGAAAAAGGAAAGCATTATTTGAATAAACTGGTCGAAATGTCGGATACGCTGGTGATAGACGGGAAAATAAATACGGTTATAACCGGTACATCATTTCAGCGCAAAGCATTGCAGGATGCCTTAAATAAGTTGGAGAATAATGGTGAGTTGTATTATGGATTTCATGTAAGCCGCGAATCGGTAATGTCATGCTACGTAAGGGATTGGGACGATGGCCATATCCATTTTGTAGACGGGGCCGAAGGCGGGTATACCATGGCAGCCAAATTGATAAAGGCCAAACTGAATAAATGAGTGAGAAGAATGCTGTGTAAAAGGCTATCAACGTCATTACAGCAAATAAATCAACGGCCTGAATTACCTTTATGGAACTTTATTGTTATAACTTTGTTATAGCTTAACATTGTTATAACATACCTCGATATGAGTAAGTTCACTATACCCGATAAAGTACTGTACGTATGCACCGGCAGTAAATGCGGCAAAAGGGGTGGCAAGGAAATGTACAAACTGGCCAAATCGTACATTAAGCATTACCATGGTAAGGAAGAAATTGAAGTGATAGAAACAGAATGTACCGACAGGTGCAAATTTGCGCCGGTTTGTAGTATTCAACCCGGTAACACCTGGTTAAGTGAATATAAGGCGAAGGATGTATTGAAGCTGATGGATTTGATTGAATAGGAGGACAGACCCCTCTAAATCCCCCCCCAGTAGGGCAGACTTTTTGAATAAGAATCTTAACAAAAAAGTCCTTCTGCGATAAGCAAAAGGACTTTTTTATTTTAAAGCCCTCCCTTCCGGGGAGGGTTTGGGTGGGGCTACGCCTCGCCATTATATTTTATATCGCCAACGTGTTTATCAATCTGCCAGCGGCCGGTTCCCTCTTCGCCTATAACATCAAACAGTTCAAGGGCGCGGCGGGCTTTGTATTCTTCTTCGCGTTGCTCTTTCAGGAACCAGTTTAAAAACTCCATAGTTATAAAATCCTGCTCTTTCATGCAGCGCGCATATATATTTTTGATGGCATTGGTAACGCCGATCTCCTGGTCCAAAGCCTCCTCAAACACTTCACGGAACGAGTTGTACTCCTGCTTAATGCCGGTAATTTCCGGGGAGATAGAATTGCCACCCATATCAAGGATGTATTTATAAAATTTTAACTGGTGTAGTCTTTCTTCTTCAGCCTGTTTGAAAAAGTAGTCGGACGAGAAGTCATAACCGTTACGGTTACACCATGATGCCATTGACAGGTATACAGATGACGAGTATGCTTCTTTTTTTACCTGTTGGTTTAAAAGCGCTTCTATCTCGGTAGAAATAAGGCTTTTTATACGGAGTAAGTCTTTCATGATCGGATTAAATTGAATAGATGTATTAAGTTACTGCGGGGTTATACAATAATAACGCAATAAGTTTATATTAGTTCAATATAAAAGCAATATGAAATTAATCTAAATTACTATATGCTAACGGTGCATAAACGATCATGCAGGATGTGGTTCAATTCCAGCATTACAAAAGTGCCTTCTAAAAGCTCTTTAAGGGCGATGATCTGTAAAAGGGATAAAACATAGCAATGATCACAGGCGCAGATGAAAATGATCTCCACATCCGGATCTTTGGTAGTGTTTAACAGGGCATGCTCAATATCTATATGATAAACGGCTTTACGGAGTTTCAGCAAACAACGGTAATCAAACCTGGCAACCTTACCGGCAAAATCAACATACCAGCAGCGCTCTTCGTCGCATTGATAAATGGCACCTTTGGCTGTTTTAAAAACATCAGTCCATTGGGTTGTTAGGGTGGGAGTTGCAATCATATAACGTCGCAAATATCGCCATTGTTTATAATTAATCCAAATAAGATTAAACTTTTTTTTGATCCGCGGTTTATCCACGTCAATAATTATTAAAATTTTCGCACAACAAATCAATTTTATTATAAATTTGAGACGCCGATGCTGGTCACAAACCCGTTACGCAGCCAATTATATTTTTTGACCTGTTTCCATATGAAAAAAACTTTACTTTTTACCTTGTGCAGTGTTATGCTTGCATTGGGCGCTATGGCTCAAATACCCGCTTTAGAGCGTGTTGAGCCCATGTTTTGGTGGGTGGGTATGAGCAATCCCAATCTTCAGCTCGTTGTTCATGGCAACAATATTGCAAGCTGTAATGTGACTTTAAATTACCCCGGTGTTAAGCTTAAAGCAGTACACAAAGTCGAAAATCCAAATTATTTATTCCTCGATCTGCAAATTTTTTCATCCTCACGTCCGGGAACGTTCCCGATAAAATTTAAAAAGGCCGGGCAAAAGGACATTGTTTATGAATATACGCTTAAAAATCGCGACAAATCTGCCGGCCGGGTGCAAGGCGTAACCAGCAAGGACCTGATATACCTGATCATGCCCGACCGCTTCAGCAACGGCGACGAAAGCAACGACTCGTTTGATAACATGCGCGAGAAAGGTGTGCACCGCGATTCGATGTACAGCCGCCACGGCGGCGATCTGCAGGGCATAATGAACCACCTTGATTATTTGAAAGGTTTGGGCGTAACCGCTATATGGTTAACACCAGAAATTGAGAACGATGAGCCACACGCATCATACCACGGTTATGCTGTTACCGATTATTATAAGATAGACCCACGCTATGGCACCAATGAACTGTACAAAAAGTTTGTAGAGAAATGCCATGCCATGGGTTTAAAGGTGATTAAAGATCTTGTACACAACCATGCCGGTACCGAAGGCTATACCATTATGGATATGCCGATGAAAAGCTGGGTACACCAGTGGCCAACCTATACCAAATCAAATTTCAGGGATGCTGCGGTGATGGATCCGCATGCCTCACCAATGGACCGTAAACTAATGGCAGATGGCTGGTTTGATCACCGGATGGCCGATATGAATCAGAATAATACTTACGTTCAAAATTATTTAACTCAAAACCACATCTGGTGGGTAGAGTATGCCGGTATAGATGGTTTCCGTTTGGATACCTATCCATATAACGATCCTATTTACATGGCAAAATGGGCGCAGGATGTTAAAGCCGAATTCCCTAAGCTTTCTATATTTGGCGAAACCCTGGTATGGTCGGCTGCCAACCAGGCCTTTTTTACACAGGGCAATACGGTTAACCGCGGTATGGATACCCACTTGCCTGGTATAACCGATGCCGTGCTTAAGGATGCCATTTATGAGGCGATTAATGGCAACGACGGCTGGGTGGATGGTGTTGGTCGCCTTTATTCCGTAATAGCACAGGATTTTTTATACCAGGATGCCACCCGCAATACCATATTTATGGATAACCACGATATGAGTCGTTTACTATCTATGGTGAAAGAAGATTTTACCAAATACAAATCGGCCATGGCAATGTTGTTAACCATGCGTGGTGTACCGCAATTATATTATGGCGATGAGATCTTGATGAAAAACTATTCCGATCCGGATGGTTTGGTTCGCGAGGATTTTCCTGGTGGCTGGAAAGGCGATAAAGACAACAAATTTATTGCCGATGGCAGGAGCAAAAAAGAAAATGAAGCCTATAACTATGTAAGCAAACTGGCAAACTACCGTAAAGGAACAACCGCCCTGCAAACCGGTAAACTGATGCAGTTTGTACCCGAAAAAGGCATTTATGTGTATTTTAGGTACGATGCTGCAAAAACGGTGATGATTATATTCAACAGCAGCGAAAAAGAGCAAACCACCACTACCGAAAGGTATTTTGAACGCATTGGAGATGCAAAAAAAGCCCGCAATGTGATTACCGATGAGCCGAATGACCTGGCGCAGCTAACCGTACCAGGCAAAACAGCATTGGTGCTGGAGATTTTACCCGGCCATACTCATTAAAACTATATCTTAGTGGCTTTATACCACGTACTTAAAAACTAAAAATGAACAATATTAAGGCCTGTGTTTTCGATTTGGATGGTGTAATTGTAGATACAGCTGTTTATCATTATAAAGCCTGGAGAAGGTTGGCAAATTCATTAGGGTTCGATTTTACAGAGCACCAGAACGAACAATTGAAAGGTGTAAGCCGTGTGCGCTCACTTCAACTTATCTTAGGCTGGGGCGGAGTTACCAAAACTGAAGAAGAGCAGGAGGTTTTGGCGACACAAAAAAACACCTGGTACATGGAAATGGTGAACCAGATGAAACCTGATGAGATACTGCCCGGCGCAAAGGAGTTTGTGGAAACATGCCGTAAGGCCGGTATTAAAATAGCATTAGGATCGGCCAGTAAAAACTCCATGACCATACTCAACAAAACAGGGATCACCAACCTGTTCGACGCGGTTATTGATGGCAACAAAGTAAGCAAGGCCAAACCCGATCCTGAGGTGTTTTTACAGGGTGCAAAAGAATTAGGCGTTGAACCCGGGGAGTGCGTGGTATTTGAAGACGCCATTGCCGGGGTTGAAGCAGCCAAAGCCGGCGGTATGAAGGTAGTTGGCATAGGCCAGCCCGGCGTACTGGATGCCGACCTGGTGATAAGCGGTTTAGATAAAATGACGTTGGATAAATTATTAAAATTATAGAGCCCCGATACGTCATTGCGCGCTCGCAATGATATACAAGGCTTAAACATTATTACAATTGCAATTAAATGAAGGACTATATTAAAGTTGATGAGTGGAAGATAATTGAAGAGGGCTTTAACCCGCATCATCATCAAATATCTGAGAGCATATTTAGTTTGGGTAATGGCCGCATGGGGCAAAGGGCCAACTTTGAGGAAGCCTATAGCGGTGAAACCTTGCTGGGCAATTACGTTGCCGGGGTTTATTATCCCGATAAAACCCGCGTAGGCTGGTGGAAGAACGGCTATCCCGAATACTTTGCCAAAGTGCTTAATGCCGCCAACTGGACTATCATTGATATTGTGCTTGATGGCGAGCAGCTTGACCTGGCCAAATGCGAGGTAAGCAACTTCCGCAGGGAACTGAACATGAAGGAAGGTTATCTGAAACGTACTTTCACTGCCAAAACAGCATCAGGCAAAGAAGTTTCTGTAGAAGCCTGTCGCTTTTGCAGCATGGCTGACGATGAAACCGCTGCTATAAACTATACTATAACGCCTTTAAACTTTAGCGGTACTATCACCCTCACCCCGGCTATCGATGGTGATGTGATGAATAAAGATTCCAACTACGATGAGAAGTTTTGGGACGAAATCAGCAAGGCAAACCAGCCCGATGGCGGTTATGTTGTGATGCGCACCAAAAAAACAGGCTTCGAGGTGGCAACCGGTATGAAGTTCAGCATAGTGCAAAATGGCGAGGTTATCCAACCTAAAACAGAATCCATCCAAAAAGAAAAATATGTGGCCTCAAAAATTGAACTGCAGGCGCAGCAGGGACAAAGCATCAGCATTATTAAATATGTGGCAAACCTGTCCTCTCAAAATTATAAACCCGAAGAACTGGTTGGGCAGTTAACATCAACTTTAAATCGCATCAGCAAAAAAGGGTTTGATACCATGCTGACCGAACAGGCAGCTGCCTGGGCCGAGAAATGGAAACACAACGATATCATTATCGAGGGCGATGAATCGGCACAGCAGGCTATCCGCTTTAATATTTTCCAGCTGAACCAAACTTATACCGGCGAAGACGATCGCCTTAACATTGGCCCTAAAGGCTTTACAGGCGAAAAATACGGCGGCTCTACTTATTGGGATACCGAGGCTTACTGTGTGCCTTTCTATCTTTCCACAGCAGAGCAAAAGGTGACCCGTAACCTGCTTTTATATCGCTATAAGCAATTGGGTAAAGCCATTGAGAATGCGGCTCTGTTAGGCTTTAAAAACGGCGCTGCCTTGTACCCCATGGTTACCATGGATGGTACCGAATGCCATAACGAGTGGGAAATTACCTTTGAGGAGATTCACCGTAACGGTGCCATTGCTTATGCCATTTTCAACTATGTGCGCTATACTGCCGATGAAGCTTACCTGGCGGATTATGGTTTGGAAGTTTTAATCGCTATAGCAAGGTTCTGGTCGCAAAGGGTAAGCTGGTCGCAGGATAAGGAGCAATATGTGATGCTGGGCGTAACCGGGCCGAATGAGTACGAAAACAACGTTAACAACAACTGGTATACCAGCAAACTGGCTACCTGGTGTATGGAATATACCATGGAGGTTATCGAAAAGGTAAAAGCCACAGATAGTGCCAAATACAAAGCGCTGGTAAGCAGGATCAGCTTTGATGAAGGCGCCGAAACATCGAGGTTTAAGCATATCATTGATAAAATGTATTATGGCTACGATGAAAAGCAGCAGATATTTTTACAGCAGGATGGATACCTTGATAAAGAACAGATCCTGGTTAAAGATCTGCCTGCTACAGACCGCCCGCTGAACCAGAAATGGAGCTGGGACAGGATCCTGCGCTCCTGCTACATTAAACAGGCCGACGTTTTGCAAGGGATCTACTTTTTTGAAGATCAGTATGATATAGAAACCATCCGCAGGAATTTTGATTATTATGAGCCCCGTACCGTACATGAATCTTCTTTATCGCCATGTGTACACGCTATTTTGGCCGCCAAACTGGGCGATGAGGCCCGCGCCTATGAGTTTTACCTGCGCACCGCGCGTTTGGACCTGGACGATTATAACAACGATACCGAAGATGGCTGCCATATTACCTCGATGGCCGGTACCTGGATGGCCGTTGTGGAAGGTTTTGGCGGAATGCGTGTAAGAGATGGCAAATTATTGTTTCAGCCGTTTATACCCGAGAAATGGGCTTCGTTCTCGTTCCATATCGGTTTTAGGGGAGCACTGCTGAATATCAAGGTAAGCAAGGAGGGGGTACAGATCAAAAACCTTTCGGCTGTTGAAACTACGGTTTCGGTTTATGGCAAGGATAAATTGATTAAAGCCAATGACGAATTGTTGGTTGAAGCATAATGAATAAAAATAAAATTATCGTCTGTTTAATCGCGATATCCATGATACCGCTAATTTCGTTTGCACAGATAAAACATCACAAGAAATCAAAAAAAATGGAACAACCGAAAACAGATCATAAGCTTATTATATATCAATTATTGCCCCGCCTGTTTGGCAATACTAAAACCCTCAATAAAAGCAATGGCTCAATTGAAGAGAACGGCGCTGGCAAACTGAACGACATAAATGATAAAGCCCTGCAGGAGATCAGAAAAATGGGTTTTACCTATGTTTGGTATACCGGCGTTATTGAGCATGCTACCATGACAGATTATTCGGCCTATGGTATTAAGGCCGATGATCCTGATATTGTAAAAGGCCGGGCAGGTTCACCTTATGCTATCAAGGATTACTATGATATCGATCCCGATTTAGCTGTCGATGTGAAAAATCGCATCGGTGAATACGAAGCCCTTATCAAACGCACCCACAACAACGGTCTGAAAGTACTGATGGACCTGGTGCCCAACCACGTTGCCCGCACCTATTCATCGGATGTAAAACCGGCCGGCATCCGCGATTTTGGGCAGGATGATGATAAATCGAAAGGATTTGATGCTAAAAACGATTTTTACTATATCCCTGGCCAGCCCTTTGTTGTTCCTTCGGGGTATAACCCGGGAGGGGATGGATTTAAAAGCCCGCTAAAGGATGGCAAATTTGATGAGAATCCGGCCAAAGCAACCGGTAACGATGTGTTCAGTGCGTCGCCATCTATTAACGACTGGTTTGAGACCATGAAACTGAACTACGGGGTTGATTACATGGATCACCGCCGCGGCTATTTCGACCCAATACCGCCGCTTTGGAACAAGGTATATGATATTTTGCACTACTGGAGCCAAAAAGGTGTTGACGGTTTCCGTTGCGATATGGTAGAAATGGTGCCCATTGAGTTTTGGGCATGGGTGATCCCTAAAATGAAAGCCGGGCATCCGGGTATTGTTTTCATCGGCGAAGCTTACGACAAAGGCAAATACAGCGATTATATATTCAAGGGGCATTTTGATTACCTGTATGATAAGGTTGGCTTGTACGATACGATAAGGAACCTTACCCGCAACGAGCATAACACCAATACCTGGGGCATCAACAGCGTTTGGAACCATGATAGCAAAGGCATTGATCAGCATATGCTCCGCTTTATGGAAAACCATGACGAGCAGCGCATAGCCTCGCCCGATTTTGCGGGCAACCCATGGCTGGCCATACCAGGCATGATTGTGACCGCTACGCTGAACACCGGACCGGTAATGATTTACTTTGGCCAGGAAGTTGGCGAGCCGGGAGCAGGCAGTGAAGGTTTTAGCGGCAGCGATGGCCGTACTTCTATATTTGATTACTGGGGCGTACCCGAGCATCAGAAATGGATCAATAACGGCGCTTACGATGGCGGTAAATTATCCAACGATCAGAAAAAACTGCGCGGCTTTTACCAGGCCCTGCTAAACGCTGTACACAACAGTGAAGCTATAAAAACAGGCGAGTTTTATGAACTAATGATGGCCAACGAGCGCCAGCCGGGCTTTGATACCAGGCTGTACATTTATCTTCGGTATACCAATAATCAGCGTATATTAGTGATAACCAATTTTAATAAGGAAGCACGCAAAATACGCCTAAAACTCCCGGATGATCTTTTACATAAATTAAACCTGAGTGGTGAAAAACATTTTACTGACTTGCTAAGTAGAGCCAAATTCAATACTGATGATATTAACAATGGTGTTGAAGTAGCCGTAAAAGCAAGTAGTGGATTGATGCTGGAGTTTTAAAACTATAAAAAATCATGTCATTGCGAGGCACGAAGCAATCGCGAACTGTGCAGATCCGCTTTGTCAAACCTGCGATTGCTTCGTGCCTCGCAATGAAATGGTCTATAAGTATATTTTATGTATATTGATAATCAGCTACTTGTGGTCTTATTGTAAGGCGTACCGCAATCGAGAACTGTACAAGGCAAATTTGCAATAACGGATAGGATTAGCGCTCAATAACATCATGGGACAAAACCAATAAAATTAAACCAATGAACCAAACAACACAAAAGCCGAGATTGAGTTTCTGGCAGATCTGGAACATGAGCTTTGGCTTTTTAGGCATCCAGTTTGGATGGGCCCTGCAAATGGCAAATATGGGCGCCATATACGAATACCTGGGGGCCAAACCCGATAAAATCCCCATGCTGTTTTTAGCGGCCCCGCTAACCGGTTTAATTGTACAACCAATTGTTGGTTATATGAGCGATCATACCTGGCATCCAAGGCTGGGCAGGCGCAGGCCATATTTTTTAGTTGGTGCTATAATTAGTACAATAACGCTCATTTTTATGCCCAACTCATCGGCCCTATGGATGGCTGCAGGGTTGCTATGGATTATGGATACATCCATAAATGTAAGTATGGAACCTTTCAGAGCGTTTGTTACCGATAAACTGCCCGACGATCAGCGCACCCGCGGTTTTGCTATGCAAAGCGTTTTTATAGGTTTAGGTTCAATTATCGCATCGGCATTACCCTGGATGATGAGCCATTGGTTTAATGTACATAACTCCCTTGTTGGCGGCAGCATACCGGCTACCGTACGTTATTCGTTTTATATTGGCGCAGCAGCATTTATTACGGCAGTTGTTTATACTGTCTGTACCAGTACCGAGTATCCCCCGGCAGATCTCGATGAGCGGCAAAAGACAAAAGAAGAAAAACGAGGCTTTGGCGCAGGCGCATCCGAAATTTTTCATGCCATAGTAAATATGCCCAAACGAATGCGTAAGCTGGCATTGGTACAGTTTTTTACCTGGCCCGGTTTGTTTTTAATGTGGTTTTATTATTCGCCGGCTGTAGCAAGAAACGTATTTGGCGCTGTTAGCGAAAAGGATGTTCTTTATACTAAAGGAATTGAATTTGCCGGGCTTACGCTATCGTATTATAACCTGGTTACATTTGTTTTTGCTTTTTTTATCCCCCTCATTGCGGCTAAATTAGGCAGAAAGTATACCCATATGCTTTGTTTGCTGGCTGGTGCTGCAGGCTTAATATCGGTATCATTTATTCATAGTCCCAATATGTTATATGTATCTATGACTGGTGTGGGTATTGCCTGGGCAAGCATATTGTCAATGCCTTATGCTATGCTTGGTGGTTGTTTGCCCGAAAATAAGGTGGGCATTTATATGGGGATATTTAATTTCTTTATTGTGTTGCCAGAAATATTGGCCTCATTGCTTTTTGGCTGGATCATGTCGCACTGGTTAAATAATGACAGGTTACTGGCAGTTGAAATAGGTGGTTGCCTTATGATACTGGCAGCTTTGCTAACACTTCGTATAAAAGAAGAAGAATAACTGTGCAATTTACGGTTTTGTAACGGGGCGTATTTACAATTATGGCATCGTTATCGGCGTTTTTTGTACAGGATGGTAAGAGAATTCAAATAATTGGGGGAACAAATTAATGAAATCATTATAAACTGGCACGGTTAATGATTTTTCCTCAAATCAAATGTTGTATATTGCGTAGTAAGAACACATTATACATATTTGCAGTAACCCCTTTTAAATAATTTGAATGAAAAGTAATACACCAAATCCCGAAGAGATTACCAGTAAGATAATAGAAGCAGAGAGCTTATTGGAAGGGGAAGAGGAGTTTCACCACCTTAATAACCCTGCCGATGGCATAAAGCCGATCATAAAAAAATATCTTGGAGTACCCAATCATGCCGATCAATGGGGAAATAAATTCTTCTTTACCGATGGCGATGCCAAGGTTGAGGTAGTTGTGGTAACCGATGAGATCATCCGGGTAAGATTATCCCCACATGGTGTTTTTTTAGAAGAATTTTCCTATGCAGTTCCCAAATTGGGGTATAAAGCGGCTTCGTCTTTTTTGTACGAGGATTTAAATGAATTTCGCGTAGCCACTAAATCGATAAACTGTCATATCCGCAAAAAGGATTTCTTTATATCTTTTTCTGATAGTAATAATCACGTAACCAGCATGGATGCTGTGCCCATGCACTGGGAAGAGAATGTGCAGTTTGGCGGCTATTACGTGTTTTGCACCAAAACCTGCAGCCCCAACGAAAGCTTTTTTGGCTTGGGAGATAAACCAACTGAGCTTAACCTGCGCGGCAAACGGCTCAAGAACTGGAACACCGATGCCTATTCATTTGCCTGGAACCAGGACCCGCTTTACCGCAGTATCCCTTTTTACATTAGTTTAAACGAAGGTATAGCACACGGTATCTTTTTTGATAATACCTTTAAAGCGCAGTTTGATTTTGGTGCCGAAGATAAAACCAAAACAAGTTTTTGGGCCGATGGCGGCGAATTGCAGTACTACTATATACATGGGCCGCACATGATGGATGTGGTAAAAAGTTACCATATTTTAACCGGCACACATCCCATGCCGCCACTTTGGGCGTTGGGCTATCACCAGTGCCGCTGGAGCTATTATCCGGAGGCTAAGGTGAAAAAGATTACCAATGGTTTCCGCGAAAATAAGATTCCCTGTGATGGTATCTACCTGGATATTGACTATATGGATGGCTATCGCTGCTTTACCTGGAACCGTAAATATTTTCCTGATCCTAAAAAAATGATTAGCGAGTTGGCGGCGGATGGTTTCAAAACCGTAGTAATTATTGACCCTGGCATTCGTGTGGATGATGACTACGAGGTGTTTAAGGAAGGTAAAGAAAACAGGTATTTTTGCCGCCGGAGTGACGATTATTTTATGGAAGGCCATGTTTGGCCGGGCCGCTGCCAGTTTCCCGATTTTACAAACCCCGACGTACGTGAATGGTGGGGTGGTTTGTTTGATGAGCTGGTGCAAATGGGCGTTGCAGGTGTTTGGAATGACATGAACGAGCCTGCTGTTTTTGGGGCAGGCACTTTCCCAGATGATGTTCGCCACCAGTACGATGGGCACCGCGGATCGCACCGTAAGGCGCATAATATTTACGGTATGCAAATGGTGCGCTCAACCTACGAAGGGTTGCGCAAGCTCATGAAAAATAAACGTCCGTTTACTATTACAAGGGCTGGTTACTCGGGCGTTCAGCGTTTTTCATCCGTTTGGACGGGTGATAATGTGGCCTCCTGGGAGCATTTAAAATTAGGCAATATCCAGTGCCAGCGTTTATCGGTATCTGGTATCTCATTTTGCGGTACAGATATAGGTGGCTTTAGCGGCGAACCCGATGGTGAGCTGTTTACCCGCTGGATCCAGATGGGAGCATTTTCGCCTTTCATGCGCGCGCACTCTGCCGGCGATACCAAGGAGCGTGAACCATGGAGCTTTGGTGAACCATATACGGCTATCAACCGTAAATTTATTGAGCTGCGTTACCGTTTAATCCCTTATTTATACTCTACCTTTTGGGAGCATCACCGTTACGGTTTCCCTATTTTAAGGCCTATTGTAATGCATGAGCAGGATGTGATGCTGAATCATTTCCGCCAGGATGAGTTTACCTATGGCGATAAAATACTGGTTTGCCCGGTTATGGAACCCGGTCAAACAAAAAGAAATGTATACCTGCCAAAAGGTAAATGGATTAACTTCTGGACCCTTGAAGTTGTTGATGGGGGTAAAGAGGTATCGGTATTAACACCATTGGATATCATTCCTGTGTTTATTAAAGCCGGTTCTGTAATACCAGAATACCAGGTAATGCAATACGTAGGCGAAAAAGAAATTGAAGAAGTAAAACTTAATATTTATTATACTGATTACGAGGTTAATTCATTCCTGTTTGAAGATTACGGCGAAACTTTTGCCTATGAGCAGGATATTTACCTCGAGAAAAAATTTGTTGTAAATGGTGCTGCAAGAATACTTACTATCAACCAAAGTATGGAGGGTTTGTATACGCCCCGATATGAAGGCTATCACCTAAACATTATCGGTTTGCCATTTAAACCGGGCAAAATTGTAGCCGATGGTAAAACGGTGAAGGAGTTTAAAGTAAACACCGACGGAACAGTTGAGTTTAAGTTTAGTAAAAACTTTAAACACATAGAAATAACAAAATAAAATGAAACCCCGGCCTGCCGGGGTTTTTTGTTTGATTTGACTTATAGGGGTTTTTTGTTATTTGAAAATTCTATGAGCTATCACTACTGTTTTAGCAGCTTTGCACCGGTGTTTACCCACAATAACGCTTTTAGATGATGATTTTTTTTATAATTGGTAAAATCATTTAACAATCAGTGGAATCATATTAATATATTTGGTTATTACATAAACCAAAACTCATTCCTGTTATTTGGGTTATCCTTATAAGCCCCAACAGGTTATCTATATTATGGCGAAACAAATTAAGAAAACCGAAAACCCGTTACCGGAAGAAAAGCCTGTAAAAGAAAAAAAAGCCCCAAAGGCAAAATCTACAGCAACAGATATAAAAGCGCCTGAAAAGGTTGCCAAGGTAAAAGCAGTTAAAGTTGAACCCGAAGTTTTAGTGGCCGAGGCCAAAAAAGCGGTTAAAACGAAAGCCGCTCCTGCAGAAAAAATTGCTGAGCCCAAGCCTAAATCTGTAAACGGAAAAGTTGCAGATGCCGTGCAGGCTACGCATGTGATAAAAAATGCGGTAGAGCCATACAGCAGGTTTACCGATTTTGATATTGGTTTATTTAAATCAGGTAAACACTATAAACTGTACGAGAAGCTGGGTTCGCACGTGGTGGAGTTTAATGGCATTATAGGTACCTATTTTGCTGTTTGGGCGCCAAATGCCCAGTATGTAGCTGTTATAGCTAATTTTAACGGCTGGAACCGCGGTTCGCATAGTTTATATGCCCGCTGGGATTCATCGGGCATATGGGAGGGTTTTATCCCAAATGTAGGTAATGGCGAAACTTATAAATATTATATCAAATCATCAACCGGCGAAGACCTGGAAAAGGCCGATCCTTTTGCGCTGCGTTGGGAAGTACCCCCAAGCACTGCATCAATAGTTGCCGATACTTTTTACGAGTGGTCAGACAGCGACTGGATGACCAATCGCCACGAACATAACGCCATTGATAAACCATACAGCGTTTACGAGGTGCATTTAGGCTCATGGGCGCGCAGTTTGGAAAGCCCCGACGAGTTTTTAACCTACACGCAGCTTGCGCATAAAATGGTGCCCTACGTTAAGGAAATGGGCTTTACGCATGTAGAGTTTATGCCAATTATGGAGCATCCCTTTTACCCAAGCTGGGGATACCAGATCTCGGGCTATTTTGCAGCCGCCTCACGCTATGGTTCGCCGCAGGAATTGATGTACTTAATTGAGGAATTTCATAAGGCCGGTATTGGTGTAATACTTGATTGGGTGCCTTCGCACTTTCCCGGTGATATTCATGCGCTTTATAAATTCGACGGTACGCACCTGTATGAGCACGCCGATCCGCGTAAAGGCTTTCACCCCGATTGGAAATCGTACATATTTAATTATGGACGTAACGAGGTTAGGGCATTCCTGATCAGTAACGCACTGTTTTGGCTCGACAGATACCATGCCGACGGTTTACGTGTAGACGCGGTTGCATCTATGCTTTACCTTGATTACTCGCGTAACCATGGCGAGTGGGAAGCCAACATTTATGGCGGTAATGAAAACCTGGAGGCCATATCGTTCCTTAAAGAATTTAACGAGGCAGTTTATAGCCATTTCCCATCAACGCAAACTATTGCAGAGGAGTCCACATCGTTCACAGGTGTTAGCCGCCCGGTTTATTTGGGTGGATTAGGTTTTGGGATGAAATGGATGATGGGCTGGATGCACGATACTATCGATTACTTTAAGGAGGATCCTATCCACCGTAAATATCACCATAACGAGATCACGTTTAGCACCATATATGCCTTTACCGAAAACTTTATGCTGCCTTTCTCGCACGATGAGGTGGTATTTGGCAAAGGCAGCATGCTGCGCAAAATGCCGGGTGATGAGTGGCAGCAGTTTGCCAATCTGCGCCTGATGTACAGCTATATGTTTACCCATCCGGGTACAAAACTGCTGTTTATGGGGGCCGAATTTGGCCAGGGCGATGAGTGGAACTTCGGCCAGTCGTTACAATGGCATGTGTTGGAGTACGCCAATCACCAGGGCATGTCAGAAACGGTGAAAACCCTCAATCACTTATACCGTGATGAGCCAGCCCTGCATGAAAAAAGCTTTGATTTTACCGGCTTTCAATGGATAGATGGCGGCAACGCTAATGATTCTATACTGGTTTACAGTCGTATGGGGAACAACAGTAAGGACGACCTGGTTATCATCCTGAACATGACGCCCGTACCACGCTACAAATACCGTATAGGCGTAACGGCCGACGGCGACTGGAAAGAGATCTTTAACTCCGATGCTAAAAACCTTTGGGGAAGCGGCCTCATCAATTATGAGCCTGTAAAAGCCGAACCCGAAAAATGGCATGGTAAGGATAACTCTATCAGGATTACAATACCACCTTTGGGTGCAACCATATTTAAAAAGGTATCATCAACGCCTGCTAAATACGAATTAAAACGATAATGTTTTTTAATTTAACCATTTCATAAGCGTAAAAGTTTATGAAATGGTTATTATAAACCTGCCTGCCTATGAATCCCAAATTTCGCAACCTGTATTTAATAGGAGGAACAGTTGCTTTGGTGCTGCTTATTGTACAGGTTATCATGACATATCCACATATGAATGCCCAGGGAATATTATTGAATACCCTGCCCGCATTGTTGCTTTATTACCTGGCTTACAAAACTTACCATGTACATAAGGATGGGGAGCTGATGTAATTTGATTATTTTTGACATAAATGTTTAACCTCATTGTATTTGGTGTTATTGCCATGGTGATGCTTGTATTAGGCTACCAGATAAAGTATAAAAAGAAAGCCAGCCTGATATCTGGTTTTAATGAAGATCTGGTTACCAATGTTAACGGTTTATGCAACTGGGTAGGCGGTTTAATGCTCATCAATGCGGCAATAGCCCTTTCAACCGGTATTTTAATGGCTTACTTACCAACCAAACTTAATTTTATACTCTTCTATTTTGTTTCGGGGATAGTAATCACCTCGGTATTCGCGTTTGTTGGGAAGAGGAAGTTTAAGAGGCGGTAACGAAGTCCGCATTATTCCGTTTTTAGCGCAGGTGTTGTGCAAAAAGTGTTGCGTTTTTCCTCCGTTTAAGCAATCACCCGCCATCCACCAATAAACTAATGAACCAGAATGGCAATACCTGTGGTCCGGGCTATGCGTTCATACTGCGCAGGCATTATCAGCCAGCCGGCTGACGGTATCCACTTCTATCCCTATTGCAAAAAAAAACGTTTTTAAAAAGATACTCCTGTCCGTCCGCTTTCCTGCACCGGCCTGTTGCGGACATGGTCCGGACAAGCGCTTTTAGCGCAGGTGAGCCAACCCCCAGGCAGCCACGCTAAAGGGTTTATCCGCTTTAAGTTGAGTGGATTATATTTTTAGATTAATTTTTTTCTTTATGCGAGAATAAATTGCATAGTTTTGCGCGCGTTCCGCGGGCCGTATAGGCCTGCCGGGGCAACACCTATCTATCTATATAAACATATCAACTATGAAAAAAACACTTCCATTTTTATCCTTACTTGCAGTTATGGCTATGGCTGGCTGCAGTAAAAAAAACAACGTAACGCCGGTAACCAGTCACCAGGTTACCTTCAGTACAAATGCAAACGGCTACAAAACCGTGATAAGCCTGCAGGCAAAAGGAACTGCTGCCGAGGATGCTAAAGTATCAGCATTGGTAGCCAATAACGGTACCAATTTTGCTTATAGCACAACCATCTCCACCGGCGATCATTTGCTTATCAGCATTACCCCCGATGGCGCCATTGGGGAGTATCATTACCAAATTGACGATAATGCTGTAAAAACCGATGGCGGCGACGTAAGCGTGGCAGCAGGCACATCGTTAGTGCTGCATTATCCTAAAGACTAATTTACTGTATTTTAAAGCCCTTCAACAAAAAAGGGCAGTAATAATAATAAGTTTAGCCAGGCCGCCTTTGGGTGGCCTTGTTTGTTTTTGGGATAGCCTGTCATCACCACTTTATTGCGAAGTACCGCTGTTCGAATGTCTCCGACTTCGAACCAATATGTAAAGTAGTCTACAGACTACTCGTACTGTGCTCTACTTTTGCAATACATACGGGTAGTTGCAAACTACAGGTATAGTAGTTCAGAGACATTCGAACAGCGGGAGACTTCGGAGAGCGGGGGGATATTACATGGCTGTATCCACTTTAAATCGACTGCTATCATTACCAAGCGGCACGTCATCCAGCCAAAGATTGTATTTTTCTGAATACATTGCCATTCCCTTGCTTAATTTCGCATCTAACTCTTTGGCGGCAAGCTTATAATACATCACCAAAAACACCATATAATACATCTTGTAAAAATCATTTTTAACCGGCAACGATCCTCCTATTGTATTATAAACTCTTACCATATCAATGTAGTCTTCGGTTTTAAACGTAGTCCAATCACCCATTAATTTGATATAATTTGATACTTTTCTATCAAAATCCGTCTTTGTAATTGGAATGCCGATGTTATTTTGATTAAACTTATTGACGCGTGTCGGGCTTTGTGCTTTAGAAACGTTAGTGTTTACTAGAAAAAATCCAATTAGAAGTAAACAATATATAACTACTTTCGTCATCGTAATTGATTTATTAAAATTGATGAGACCGGGATTCCGACAAGGGGGAGCGAAACGCATGCGCCGTCGTGGTGCCAATTTATAATCATCATTAATTTTCTCCGTCCCGGCTTGGGTCTCCTTTCCAACTTTCAACTATTTGCCACCTCCGTTTAAGATATTCACTTGACATAAAGATAGCAGGCTTTTTTTTGAATCTTTTGACAGGACCCCAAAACATATTTGAATTTGAAATGCGTAATGCACTTTCAACAGCGCCAGCACCGTAAACTACGACAGTAAGCGAGTTTTTTTTTGATATGGAGACTTCGAAATAACAGAGTGTGGAGTCCTTTTCGGTGACTTTTCCAGCTACTCCATAAACGCGAACCAACTCGCCTACGTGTTTGGAAGCAGATTGAACAGTAGGCTTAATAATGCTGTAATGCTGAGCAACGCAAAAGTTAATTCCGATGATGTTAAAAGCAACAAATAGAATAAACCTTAGCAGCATGATGGTTATAGTTTGCATTTACTGAGCGTGTTTTTATAAAGATGGATATTTCCTGGATAAAAACAGTTTTGGATGTTTATTTGATACGGGATTTTGAATCAGCCATAGTGGCTTGTTTCCGAGGCATGGCGTATCTGTACTTTCACCATCAATTCGGTATGTACGCGGCTTTAGGTCTCACTAAATGCTTTCTCAATGGACTAACTTTGGCTTGTTGGAAACAATTCCAACAAGGGCAGAGTTTTTAGACAAAGGATTTTTGGACGAAGGATAAAGGACTTTTGGATAAAGGACTTTCATGTACCTTTCGCTGCCCCATGCCTCCGGCCTTGTGACCCGCATGCAAGGTATTAAATATGCAGATCCCGGTTATTTATTGATGCGGGATTTTGTATTTTTAAAAAAGAAGGCTGCAGGTATGCATTAATTGGCGTATACTTAGCATGCAGTGCTATAATTCATTACACATTTAATAGGGAAGCAAAAACAGAGCGCTATGAGTAAATATTTAAGAGTTTGTGTAGTGTTATTAATTGTTGTATGCACGGTGGTGGCGGTAGCTCTTCGGCAAGGCATGCATTCTTTTTTGTTTGCGTGGGTATTAAATTTTATGCTAATGATGGGTGTTTTATTCTTCACTCATACCTTCAAACTGCCATTAGCATCGGCTTATTACGATTCGAAAAAATGGGAGGCTGGTGGAAAGATCTATAAATGGTTCGGGATTCATGGATTTAGAAAGGTTTTGGTATGGGTTGGCTGGGAGAAACTCAACAAGGCTTCCAATCCGGTAAAAAAGAGTTTGGATGCGCTAAAACATTTGGAGTATACCACCCGGCAATCGGAATTTGGGCATTTAATTATCTTCTTTATCGTATTGGTCCCTACGCTTTTCGTAGCATTTTATTACGGATTTAAGCAATCATTATGGCTGCTTATGCTAAATGTTATATTAAATGCTTACCCGGTTGGTGTTCAACGTTATAATAGGCCACGACTGCAAAAAGCTATAAATAGAATTAGGGTTTTTCAATCGGTGCATGAAATTTAGTGCCAAAAGAAATCTATTCCTGTACCCTCAGGGCCCTCTCCCCCAGAGACTCTAAGGAGACGGAGTTAGACTTTTAGACAAAGGAATTTCCTGTACCCTCAGGGTCTCTCAACGAGGACCCTGAGGATTGTGTAGCAAAATCATTGTCGAGAAACCGGGTGCTTGCGACTTGCATAGGCCCTTAGGGTCCTCTATCGAGAGACCCTAAGGAGACGGAAAATTTAACCTGGTGACTGCGTGCCTGTTTTATAGGCTCGTTTAAGTACTTTAAAATACAAATCCAAAACCAATTGTAATTGCATTTATATTAACGGCAATAGCATTGTTATTAATCTTTTGAAAGTTATACCCCAGGGTAGCCTGTAGGGCCGAAGTGGCTTTCAGCGGAAACCGGTAGGAAACACCGGTATTAAGCGTAAAGCCTGATGCCGCATCATCAAATATTTTTACAGCGTAACCAGGGTCGGCGTACAGAGATAGCCCTTTATTTATATCATCAATATGATATCTGAATTCGGCAATTAGTGGCGTTAAATTGAAATGCCCGCTAACAAAACCATCATTGTTATGTGTGTAACTTTCAATACCAAGGCCACCACCAATAGTAAAGTTAGTATTTAATGATACCGTTCCTGTATACCTTAAACTTAACGTTTGACCATTGTTTTTTAAATTGTAAGTTTTATTAAGACTCCCAATCCCCGGCATATAACTTGCCTGTAACAGATTTACAAATTTTGTTTTTGATTGCGAAAACAGGCTGTTAACCAAACAAGTTATTATCAGGAATGTAAATACCGCTTTTTTCATATTAATGAACATATATTTTTATACCTTTCCATGTAGGTATCGAATATACAAATCCCGGATGTTTATTATTGCGGATATTGTATTTTTAAAAATAAGGCTGCTGGTGGGCATTAATTTGAATGATGGTATGGCTGAGGCTGTCCGGCTTGTCCGCAAAATAGTGGGGGCAGGGGAGTGGACGGACAGGACAAGTGGCAGTTTTTGGATAAAGGATTTTTGGACAAAGGATAAAGGACTTTTGGACAAAAGACTAAAAGCTGTGTTATTGCGGATTTTAAAATGGGGCTCTTACGAGTAAAATGATGTTAAAAAGGTTTGTCATCCTGAGGAACGAAGGATCTATTTGCAGACTGTACAGGGCGAACAGGCATGGTGTAGAATAGATCCTTCGTTCCTCAGGATGACAAAAAGGGGGTTTACGCAATGATATTTTACAAACCAAAAGCCCTGGCTACCGCAGTATGTTAGAAATCCTTTATGCTATCGCCCGGTATGTTCGTTCCCGCACGCTGATTGTAACGAATTCAGACGGTTGTTTAATTTGAATATTTGTATAACTATTTGATTGTTAGTTAATTAAAACATTGGCATGTAATTAGCCTCAATTTTGGCATAAACCCGGTGTTATGCTTAAAAATTACCTTTTGGTTGCTTTCCGTAACCTCACCAAAAACAAAGCCTTTTCATTTATTAATATTGTGGGGCTGGCTATTGGTATGGCTGCATGCCTTTTAATTTTGCAATATGTTACGTTTGAACTGAGCTTTGATAATTTTCAGACAAAGAAAGACCGCATTTACCGCATTAACCAGGATAGGTATAATAATGGCAAACTAAGCACCCGGTGGGCCGGCGGGGCTTTTGCGCCCGGCACGGAATTTAAGAACGATTTGCCCGAGATTGAAGATATGGTGAAATTATCGCCGGCGGGCGATATCCTGCTGAGCTATAAGGATCAAAAAATGACGGTAGCCAATAATTATTTTGTGGGCAGTTCCTTCTTCAATATCTTCTCGTACAAACTGCTCAGCGGCGACCCTAAAACCGCCCTGGCCGAACCTAATACGGTGGTTATATCAAGCAGTGTGGCCAAAAAGCTGTTTAACAACCAAAACCCTGTTGGGCAAACTATTACCACCTATAATGATAAGGGCATGAAGGTTACGGGTGTAATGGAGGATATGCCCGAAAATACACACATGAAGCTGGATTTTTTGCAGTCGTGGGCAACCCTGGCAAAAATTTATGCGCCAGGTATTGATAACCAATGGCAAAATGACGGCTGCACTACCTATTTGCTGCTTAAGCCGGGTGTTAACCCTAAAGCCTTAGAAGCTAAGTTTATTCCCATTGTAAAAAAAGCGTATGATAAATTTAAGGGTACGGGCGACAGTGGTATTTATACGCTGCAGTCGGTAAGCAGTATTCACCTGTACTCCAACCTGATGTATGAACTGCAGCCCAATGGCGATGGTAATGCTGTTTACCTGCTGCTGGGCATAGCCGTATTTGTAATTATTATAGCCTGGATAAACTATATTAACCTGGCTACCGCCAAAGGGATAGGCCGGGCAAAAGAGGTTGGCGTACGTAAAACATTAGGGTCGGCAAAGCAACAGCTTATTGTACAATTTATGCTGGAGGCGGGGTTGCTTAACCTGTTGGCGCTGCTGCTTGCCGTTATACTCATTGTTGTTTTTTTGCCCGTTTTTGCCAATATATCGGGCCTGCATATCAGCTTTAGCCTGTTTTTAAATCCGGTGTTTTGGATAACGGTGGCGGGCATATTGCTGGTAGGTTCGTTCTTTTCGGGCTTTTACCCGGCCATGGTGCTATCATCTTTTAAGCCGGTTGAAGTAATGAAGGGCAAGTTGTCGGCATCGCCGCGGGGCATAATTTTGCGAAAGGGGATGGTAGTATTTCAGTTTGCAGCATCAATTTTCCTGCTTATTGGTTCGTTAACGGTATTCAGGCAAATTCAATACATGCAAAACCAAAGCCTGGGTATTAATATCAATCAAACCATTGTGATTAAGCCGCCGATAGCCAAAATTGATTCATTTTACCGCAATATGATGGCTTTTAAGAATAACATTCTCACTAACCCGGCTATTAAAGGGATGACAGTTTCAACCACGGTGCCCGGCGAACCGGTGGGATGGAACGCGGGCGGCATTAAGCCTCATGGTGCCGATCAGTCGCAAGGCAAGCAATACCGCATTATTGGCGGCGACCAGGAATACCTAACTTTTTACGATATGAAGCTGCTTGCGGGCCGCAAGTTTTCTACCCAATTTACCACCGATACGGCTTCAGTAGTGTTTAACGAAAAGGCTATTCACCAAATGGGTTTTGATAAGCCCGCACAGGCCGTAGGTAAACAAATTGACTTTTGGGGAAAAACCTATACTATTGTTGGTGTTGTTGATAATTTTCACCAGCAATCGTTACGGGATGATTATGACGCGTTGATTTTTAGGTGTATTCCCGATTTGCGCAACCAGGTATCTATTAAAATTAGCACAGCCGATATTCAGCATACATTAAGTGTGTTAAAAACAGACTGGAAAACCTATTTCCCCAATGATCAGTTTGATTATTTCTTTCTCGACCAGCATTTTAACAAGCAATACCAGGCTGATAAGCGTTTTGGCCAGGTGTTTGGCATATTTACATTCATAGCCATATTTGTTGCCTGCCTGGGTTTATTTGGCTTGGTATCATACACCATTGTACAGCGCACCAAAGAGATAGGCATCCGTAAGGTACTGGGCGCTACCGTGAGCAATATTTTACAACTGCTTTATAAGGATTTTGCCGTGTTAGTAGTGGTAGCTTTTGTTGTGTCGGCGCCGCTGGCATGGTATGCCATTAACAAATGGCTGCAAACCTACTCGTTCAGGCTCAGCATTAATTGGATATTGTTTGTTATACCGTTTATAGTGGTGTTTATCATTGCTTTTGTTACGGTGTCGTTATTAACCGTAAAAGCTGCATTGATGAACCCGGTTAAAAGTTTGAAAACCGAGTAGGGTAGCAGGTAGCGGGACTTTTGGAGCAAGGAGCAAGGATCAACTCCGGTGAGGGCTTCGCCGTTTTTGGATGAAAAAGCTGTCCGCACCTGTCCGCACAGCAGCGGTACCAGGTAGCGGACGGACAGGATTTGGACGTTAGGACTGTTGGATAAAGGAATAAGGACTTTTGTGCCCCTGGGGTCTCTCAAAAAAGGCCGCCATTGAGGTGCCTGCCAATGACAGCCAGCGAGATAGCATAATCAAAAAGCCCCGGCTATTGCCAGGGCTTTTGGTATTAATTAAGATTGGGAAAAAGGGAATTATACTTTACCTAATTCCTGAACAAGGTCGATCAGTTTGTTTGAATAACCCCACTCGTTATCGTACCATGATACAACTTTAACAAAGTTATCGTTAAGGCCGATACCTGCTTTAGCATCAAAAATTGATGTGCGTGCATCACCTTTAAAATCTTCAGATACTACATCATCTTCGGTGTAACCTAAAATGCCTTTAAGTTCGCCTTCCGATGCTGCTTTCATTGCTGCTTTGATAGCCTCGTAAGAAGCACCTTTTTTCAAACGTACAGTTAAGTCAACAACAGATACATCGGCAACAGGTACACGTAACGACATACCGGTTAATTTACCTTTTAACTGAGGTAAAACCAAACCAACTGCTTTAGCAGCACCGGTTGATGAAGGAATGATGTTTTGGTAAGCACCACGGCCGCCTCTCCAGTCTTTTGCAGACGGGCTATCAACAGTTTTTTGAGTAGCAGTAACAGCGTGTACAGTAGTCATTAAGCCTTCTTCGATACCGAAATTATCATCCAATACTTTAGCAATAGGTGCTAAACAGTTGGTGGTACATGAAGCGTTTGAAACGATGTGTTGATCGGCTTTCAATTCTTTATGATTAACGCCCATTACAAATGTAGGGGTATCATCTTTAGCTGGTGCGCTCATTACTACTTTTTTAGCGCCGGCATCAATATGTTTTTGAGCAGTTTCCTGGGTAAGGAACAAGCCTGTTGATTCAATGATCACTTCGGCACCTATTTCGCCCCATTTAAGGTTAGCAGGATCCTTTTCAGCAGTAACACGGATAGTTTTACCGTTTACAACCAAATGTCCGCCTTCAACAGCAATAGTGCCTTTGAACGGTCCGTGGGTTGAATCGTATTTTAACATGTAAGCCATGTAATCTGGCTCAACCAGGTCATTAATACCAACAACTTCAATGTCGGATCTTTCAATTGCGGCTCTGAATGCCAGGCGGCCAATACGGCCGAAACCGTTAATTCCTATTTTCATGATTTTTTTAATTTTTATTTAAATAGTAGGTTAATAAATTATTTATAGGTTCTTTAATAATATTGGCTATTTGAAGATTGGCTTCAGCCGCTGATTCATATAAAAGTTCCTGAAAATTGGCAGCAACCGTGCCCACAAAATAAATGGAGGCTTCGGGATGTTGCTTATGTAAAGGTAATAAATATGTCGAAATTAGCGTGCTAAATCCTTTTTTTATGACGTTTTGGAGATGGTTATCTGCACGGTTTTCCAGGTAAAATTCGGTAAACGAGCTCAGGAATAAAGTGGGTTGTTTTTGCCGGTAAACCTTCTCCAAAAGTGTTTTGCGGTCGGCATCGTATTTATGAACAAACTTTTTGCGGATGCCTGCCGGCAGGGTTTCGTTCATAAAACCTTTGATGAGCTGCCTGCCAAGCCAGTTGCCGCTACCTTCATCGGCCAGCACGTAACCTAAACCGTAATTGTTGGGTTCAACCTTTTTACCGTCGTACCAGGCGGCGTTTGAACCGCTGCCGCAAATGCTTACAATACCCGGCGAGTTTTTGCAGCAGGCAATGGCCGCCGCTGTAATATCGTGCTCAACGCTTACCTTGCCAAACTTGAAGAAAGCGGATAGGGCGTTATGGATCACCTGCTTGCGTTCGTCAGACGATGCACCTGCGCCAAAGAAATAAATACGTTTTATTTGCTCGGCGTGGTGTATAAGATTAATGTTTTTGTTGAGGAGTTGCAGTATGTGCTTTTCGTCGTTAAAGTACGGATTGATGCCATTGGTTTTAAAAGAAGCAATAGTTCTTCCCTTAGCTGCCAGGCGCCAATGTGCAAAATACGATCCGCTGTAAACTACTGCAATCATTAATTATTATATCGATAATATATCCGCCATGAGTAAAAGGTCTGCTTCCAGTTTAAACTCATGGTGGTTAAGCGCATCTTCCAAACTGGTGAGCACAATGTTATTAGCTTGCAAACCTACCATTTTTTGTGATTCCCCGGCTATCAAAGCGTTAACTGCTGCAAAGCCCAGCCTGCTGCCCAAAATACGGTCGAAACTTGATGGGCTGCCTCCTCTTTGCAAGTGGCCTAATATAGTTACTTTAATGTCGTAGTTTTTAACTTCTTTTTGTACCGCTTTGGCAACGTCATAAACACCGCCGTTTTTATCACCTTCGGCCACAATAACAATGCTCGAAGACTTTTTGTTCATATGACCTTCCTTCAGGTTTTGGATAAGATCTTCAATAGCGGTTTGCTTTTCGGGCAGTAAAATGGCTTCAGCACCGCAGGAAATGCCTGCACGCAGGGCAATAGCGCCCGAGTCGCGGCCCATTACTTCAATAAAAAACAAACGGTCATGTGCATCAGCAGTGTCACGTATTTTGTCGATAGCCTGTATAACGGTATTGGTAGCAGTATCAAAGCCAAGGGTATAGGTTGAGCCGCAAAGATCGTTATCAATAGTGCCGGGAACGCCTATTACCGCAATATCAGGATACTTTCTTGAAAAACGCAGGGCACCTGTAAAAGTGCCATCGCCACCAATTACCACCAGGGCATCAATACCGTGCTCTTTTAAATGTTGGTAGGCCACGGCCATACCTTCATCTTCTTTAAAAGGTAAACAGCGGGCTGTTTTTAAAATTGTACCTCCTAAACTCAAAATATTGCTTACCGAGCGTTTGTTCATGTCGTACATGTCGTTCTCGATAAGGCCTTTGTAACCTTGTCTTATCCCCACTACCTCAAGGCCATTGTAAATCGCTGTTCTAACAACCGCACGAATACATGGGTTCATACCGGGGGCATCACCACCAGAGGTTAAAACAGCAAGTTTTGAAATTTTATGCATTTTTTACGTCACTAAATTTGTGCTACGAAGATACAGTGTGTAAATTACACCATTAAATTTATTTGTTTTTTTTTAGATTAGAAATTAAGAACCTATATTTAAACTGTTAACTTAAATCTCAACAACTATTTTGGAACTAATGCTACCCAAGTTTGATTCCGTATTCTCTATAGATTGCGTAATTTTTGGTTTTGAAGCCGGCGAACTTAAGATTTTATTAATCGAGCGAAACGAAGAGCCTTATAAAGACTGGTTTGCACTGCCCGGTTATATAGTTGAGCAGGATGAAAGTATTGATGATGCCGCAGAACGGATCCTGTACGAGCTTACCGGCCTGCGCGATCTGCATATGCAGCAGTTTCATACCTTTGGTGAGGTGAACAGGCACCCGCAGGGCCGCGTGATTACGGTTGCCTATTATGCACTTATCCGTATTAACGGGCAAAAAGAGCTGCGACCGGTAACCCAATTTGCGAAAAAAGCCATTTGGCACCCGGTTAACGATCTGCCAAAACTGGCTTTTGACCATAGCGAGATCTTCAATACCGGATTTAACAAAATCCGCAGGAGGCTGCATTACCAGCCGATTGCTTTTGAACTGCTGCCAGAAAAATTTACACTTACCCAATTGCAGTCGCTTTATGAGGCGGTGCTTAATAAAAAGCTGGATAAAAGAAATTTCCGCAAAAAAATGCTCAGCTATGGATTTTTAAAAGAGCTGGACGAAAAACAAAAAGGCGTGTCATACCGCGCCGCCAAACTGTACAAGTTTGATAAACGTAAATACGGCAAGATTTTTCAGGGCGAAATGAGTTTGGGGTAGAGAGAGCAAGGATTTTAGGATGAAAGACTTTTAGACAAAGGACTGTCGGACAAAAGACTTTCGGACAAAGGACGGTCAGACAAAGGATTTTCGGAAAAGGATTTTTTGGAACAAAAAGCAAAGATTTGAAATAAAGGCGAGTCGGATAATAAAAAATAAAGGGCTGGAAAGTTAATTTCCGGCCCTTCTTTTTATGTCTTTTGTCTGAAAGTCCTTTGTCTTTTGTCAAAAGGATCCTTTATCCTTAATCCAAAAATCCTTGTTCTTACAAAGAGCTTGGCGATAATTCCAGGTGGTATTTTACCAGGTTATCTATAGGCGAGCGGATGATGTTACCTACAACCATTCCGTTTTCGGTAACTACCTCTTCCAGCACGTTACGGAAATTGTAACCTACCGAGCCTATGCAGTTAAATGTATATTTTTGATAATTGGGGTAGTGTGCAACCAGGTTGCGGAAGAAATCCTCAAACGAGGTACGCACCAGGTTACGTGAGTATTCAATATGAACATTGTTATCGTAAACAAATTTGCTGAAGCTGGCACAAAAACGGTTTGCACGCGGTTGGGTATAAACCTGCTCGTTGATATCATCGGGCGTAAGTTTAAAGGTTTCCCAAAACAGGGCGCGAACAGGCTCGGGCATATAGCCGCGCAAGTAATCAACCAGTAATTTTTTACCAATGTAGCATCCGCTGCCTTCGTCGCCCAGGATATAGGCGCCCGAATCAATATTTTGAACAACATCCTTACCATCATAGATACAGGTATTTGTACCGGTACCTAATATGGCTGCAAAGCCTTCGGTGTTACCTAAAAGGGCACGCGCTGCGGCAAGCAGATCGTGACCAATGTTCACCTTTGATTTGGTGAAAACCGCTTCCATAGCTTCCTTCACAACGTTACGCATATCGGGGGTTGAACAACCCGCACCGTAGTAATTAACTTCGGTTATTTCATCTTTTTCAAGATCGGTAGGCAAACTTTCGTTTAACGATTGTATGATGTACGCGGTGCTCGAAAAATAAGGATTATAACCTTCTGTGTTAAAATACACTTTTTTACCTTCTTCAGTAACCAGACACCAGTTTGTTTTAGTTGAGCCACCGTCAGCAATTATGATCATAAATTAAGTTTTATTAAAAAAATTGGTTAAAAGTATGATTAACTTATTGTAAAAAAAACACTTTGTAATCTAAAAGATAAAAATTGCCATTTTTACGTTAATAACACTGTCTTTTTGCACAAAATCTAACTTAAAGCGCCCTTAACTATCATTGTTAACAACACATTTTTTACAAAATTGGGGTATTATAATAAATGTAAAATAAACATATAATTAATAATCAGGCCATTAAAGTAAGTTTTTCTGCAATTGTACGTAATGTTGGATAATTTAACAACATCTATTAATAATAGTTGTTTGCAATTATGCTAAAACAATTTAGTTTAAACAAATGATAGCGAATTTTTGGAGGGGATATGAACGGATTTAATAGCCGGAAAATGCTCTTTTAACCAACCCGCCATAAATTCCGAGCCGGGCTCTTCGCTGGCGATGTGTCCCAACACTATCAGCGATAAGTTATCGCCTTTGGCCTGTGYGTCGCGTACATATTCGGCGGTTTCCCATTCCTGTATTTCGCCAACTATTAATACATCGGGCTTTACCTTGCTGGTCTCGCTTATCTGCCTTTTACCGCCGGCGGCTCCCGGTAAAAATAATACCTTTTGGCAGCTTTGAGCCGGATTGCCAATGTACCTTACCATGCTGATGGATAATTTAGTTTTCAGGTATCCAATCAATGAACCTAAGGTAGCAGTAGGCAGCACCAGCACGTTACCCAGTTCGGGCTTATAAAAAGGGGCCCAGTTTAATTGCTTTAGCAAACCTGCACCAACGCCATCTGGTTTAAGACTGTGGATATAATCGTGGTTGCGCCATACGGCTATGTTATGTTCTTTAAGCAGTTGGGCTTTATACTGGTACACATCGTTGTTGGCCAGCCAGTTGGTTTCATCGGCATGGTTATAAAAAGTAGGTTCATGGGCGATGATAAAATTGGCATTTAAAGCAATGGCCTGTTTAATTACATCAATGGTGGCAAACATGGTGGTAATAATACCGGCAACCTTAATATCCATGCTGCCGCTTTTAAGCGTATCAACGGTTGAGGGGAATGGAGCGCCCGGAATCTGGGCTATAAATTTATCGATGATCTGCCCTACGGTAACATCTTCCTTTACGTTAAAAAAGTCGGCCGTATTGCCGGCAAGCGGCGCTGTTAAAAATGCGGTAGCTGCTGCTACTCTGCTTAGGTTGAAAATAAATTTGCGCCGGTTATGGTCTTCATTCAGTGGAAAAAGATCTTTTGTTGAGTTCATAATGGTTGATTGGGTAGATCAAATATAAAAAATTAGGGGTTGGAAATGTTAACGGAGCTGGATAACATTTAAGCATAATTAGAGAATATAGCTTTTATAGAATGGCAATTAGCTATCAGGCAAACATTTAACTTTTCTGAAAAATTTATGAAGTTTAGTGTCCTTTTTACATTTCATAGTTGCAACCTTTAGCAAAGTACAATATATTTGCCCCCTCATAAGGTAAGTGGTTCACACTTATTAATTGTGATAAGGTTTAGGTTTAAAGCCCCAAGCAGCGAGTGCGAGGGGCTTTTATTTTTTGCCGTTTTTAGGTTTTGCCGATGTGGATAATTAGGATCAGTTGTTGTTTTTACTGATTTTTTTAAATCTATCGGCTTGGTAATAAAAAAAATAACATTCATCCAGAAAAACCTATAACCATTTATAACTAAATCCGTATTAGGTATAAATTACAAATTAAAATGAATTTTATTATTGCGTTTGGAGCCGTTCTGCTTTCGCTGGGTATTTTTTTGATAGTAGCGATATTGTTCTTTAGCTTTTTAAAATATATTCAAAGGACCTATTATCCTAAGTGGAAATTTCCAGACTATGTAAGCGTTGGATACGCAGAATACCTGTACAATAAATACGTTAAAAGGAAGCGCTCCTAATCAAATTAAAAATTTGATTGATATTTAAGCATAATTTTGCATATTTGCACCGCGAAAATGCAATGGTTTCCTTAATGGTGCCATTATATTTAAAGTAAATGGTCCCATAGCTCAGCTGGATAGAGCAACAGATTTCTAATCTGTAGGTCTTAGGTTCGAATCCTAATGGGATCACACCAGGAATTATAGCCGTTCTAATTGATTTTTAAAAAGGCCTGTATACACTGATATTTTGCCTGATGGCAGATGCTTGCCTGCTAAATATTACAAGTAAGACAGGTGAAGTAAACGAGCATAATTTCAGGATTCAAACCGCTGACCCCGCTATTTAAAGATTTGTTGGAAGCCCTTTTACCGGCTTTTGATCGATTAATGTTGCCTATCCATCGATACTATTATAACATATTCTATTTGAGTTTGTATGTTAGTGTCAATAAGGAGGCTTATGCTTCTATTTTAATAAATCTTATAGTAGAATTTCCCAGGAAATAACTGTAAGAACTTTCATTAAAACCAATATTGCCTCAATTTTAAACAAATATTAGTTATATACCCCATGGCCTTAGTTATATTCGCGACAATAATTTTATGCAGCTGTTTAGTGTGTTTAATAGCAGTGCGGTGTCTTCCCCGTGCTGATGATCCTGATTGATCATCTTTAAATTTATTCCCCTCTTTCCTGTAAAGTAGATAGTAACTGTAAATAGATAGTAAATTAATTAACTATCACCGCGAGCCAGCTCCCGCCTGAACAATAGATGGTACGCTTGCTGCAGGATCAAGAAAAGAGCTGTAAGAATAAGCCGGAACCCAAGTTGAAATTGAAGATGTGATGTCATTGGCTCCGCAATTTGAATAAATATTTGTGGTAATACCGCTGAAACGACCTGCGGGATCACCATCAAGATTTGTTGTAAGAGGTTTAATGCATCCAGAGAAATATTCATTATCAGTTCTTACTGTACCTCCAAATCTCGCACCTATTGAATAACCCCCATTATTTAAATGGTAATTGTTAAACATGTGTATAGTGCCAAAAAYCAATGCAGGCTCTCTTTCGCTTGTATTATACCAAAAATTATGATGCAGAGTTACATGTAACTGACCTGTATTAGTGGCTAAGGCATTACTTGTTACAGATCCTATAAGCACCGACAAATTAGTATCATGAAATTTACACCAGGATATAGTTACTAAATCAGAGCCTTCTGTAATACCGATATCCTTGCCCCAATAATCCCAGCCATGTTTACGATCAGTTGCAAAATCACAATGATCTATCCATATATGCCGAGACTGGAATTTTACATAAAAACTGCATTCCCATAAGTAGTTTCTCACGGTTAAGTCCTGTAAAATAACGTTGTTTACAGTAAACAAAAATAAATTTATTCCTTCTAATGTGCTGCCAGTTTCGCCAATAATAGATGTATTGGAACCTACATAAACAGGGTCAAACCCTAAACCTTTAATTGCGCCTCTGACGTAAACAATTTTTGGAGTTGAACCTGCAACTGCTTTTTTTAAAGCTGCTAAGGTTGTTACGGTTATAGATTGGCCACCCATACCCCCTGTGGTTGTTCCGTTAACAGCTGCATATCCTACCAAACCAGCATTTGTTCCGGTTGATTTGCCTGCTAACGTATAAGTGTATTTTCTGCCATTGGTAAGGGGGTTTGTGTTGTCGGATGCAGAAAAAAATAAATCTTTTTTCCAATGACTAAAGCTTCCTCTTCCAATTCGACGGATATCATCGTGAAAAATATGTGCCGGGCCTAATTCCACTCCGTTTTCAAAAAGCCTAAGGGTTGATCCGGTTGGTTCCTGACTTGAATCCCCTGCGAACGGAATTAGTCCTGCTTTATAGCAATACCCGGTATCTAACCTTAAAGTAGATACATCAATGGCGTAAACTGCTACTGTAGCTAAAGAGGCGGTGGCATTTCCCGGTATATTTAATGCAGGGGTTGAGGTTTGGCTGTTTAACGGATTTATGTTACTTACCTGATTTTTACTACAACTACCCAAACTAAGAACTGCACCCAGTACTAAGCAGAGTAAACTTGTTTGGGTAATTGTTTTTTTCGTTTCCATATTTTTTAAATAAATGTCACCAAAGGAATTTCCGTTAAAAAAATTACTGTCAAAAAAACAGTCGTTAAGGGGGGGATCAAAAATACTAATAGTTCAAAAACAACGCCTATATAATTCGTAAAACCCTTTTAATTGTGAAGTTTGGGTGTAAAATAGGTGTGAAKGTCTATACGCTTTATGGCATAAATATGACAATTCTCGCTTTCTCATCCATTCTTATCTCTTTTATTATCAACTTGTTGAGTTTTAAAGTGTTTTGATCCCCTAAATTTATATGCGAATTGGTTTCACGCTCGATTAAAAAAATCAACTCATGGCAGGTATTTTCCGCGCCATATCCAGAATGTTTTTTTCCGCACCGGAAGTGGCTGGACTATTAGCTATTATTCCACCTAAACTCAAATACTACCGGCTAACAACTTGCACGTATGCTGACTGGAACATGTCCTTCCCAATATTGATGACCCCGATTGGTAGTGCTTTAATTTCGGCCCCTTTTGCCACCTAAAACTAAGTACCATGCTAATTGATCCTGCAATAAGGTTTACCCCCTGTTCTATGTGTTACGCGGAATAGTCTTCCATTAACATACTCCCGACAGGTATTCATTAAGCATAAAACCTGCCCAATCTTAATTTTTTAGTTATAATTTTAAAATAAAATTAGGTAAGACTAATTATTTTTATTTGTTTTGTATTTTAAATTAAACAAGTCTTATAAAGTAAAATGAAAATACTATACCTGCTTTTAATGTTATTTATACCTGCTGCCGTTATAGCCCAAAATGGGGCATTAAAAGGGAGGCTTGTAACTGGAAGCGAACCGCTTGCCTATGCTTCTGTAACCCTGACAGGCACAACATTGGGCACCACAAGCGATGAAAAGGGTTATTACAATCTTAAAAACATTTCTCCCGGTAACTACGAAGTGTCATTTTCGGCAATAGGATACGTCCCCGAAAAGCTAAAGGTAGCCATCCATACCGGGCAGGCTACAGTTTTAAAGGTCAACCTGAAAGAGAGCAGCTCAAAACTGAACGAAGTGGTGATAACAGGGGTGTCCCGGGCTACCGAATTACGGCGTAACCCTGTACCAATTGCTGTAATGACCAAAAAAGAAATGAACGAAAACGTGAATAATAACATTATTGACGCCATAGTAAAAGGAGTGCCGGGTGTAAACGCGGTTACTACCGGGCCAAACATTTCTAAACCTTTTATTAGAGGCCTGGGCTATAACCGGGTACTTACTTTATATGATGGCATCAGGCAGGAGGGGCAGCAATGGGGAGATGAACATGGTATCGAGATTGACCAGTATGGTATTGGCCGCGCTGAAGTGATCAAAGGACCGGCCAGCCTAACCTATGGCTCTGACGCCATAGCCGGGGTAATTAACCTTATCCCCGCTATTCCCAATGGAGCTGATAGTGTGTTAAAAGGCGATTATGTGGCAGATTATCATACCAATAACGGTATGATAGGCACATCGCTGGGCTTAGCTTATAAAAAAAATGACTGGAAATATGCATTCAGGGCCACGGCCAAAACAGCACATGATTACCGTAATAAAATTGACGGACTTGTTTACAATACCGGTTTCAGGGAGTATAATTTATCGGGCATGGTTAGGGTTGATAAAAAATGGGGGTACTGGCAAATGGCCGCTACATTATATGATAACCGGCAGGAGATTCCAGATGGCAGCCGCGATTCGCTTACCAGGCAATTTACCAAGCAGGTGAATGAAGTTGCTGATGACAATATTAAACAAAGACCTTTGGTAAGCAATGATGAATTAAACTCCTATTCCATTGCGCCGCTGCACCAGCGTATTCAGCATTACCGTGTTTATACCCATAACCAGGTAAAATTGGGCAACGGTAACCTGGATGTTTCGCTGGGTTTGCAGCAAAGCATCCGCAGGGAATATAACCACCCCACTTTGGCGCAGCAGGCTGGTTTATATGTAGTGCTCAATACCCTTAATTACGACCTGAAATACAATTTGCCCACCTTTGGCGGTATAGAAAGTACAGTAGGTGTTAATGGTATGTACCAGGCCAACCGCAGCAAGGCGGGTACAGATTTTCCGATTCCTGATTATAACTTATTTGATGCCGGAACATTCTTTTTTGCCAGGAAAAGCTTTGGAAAGCTCGACCTTTCGGGAGGAATAAGGTATGATAACCGCCATATCAGTTGGAATGATTTTTATGTAGGCCCTAACCCCAAAAACGGTTTTGAACAACAGGTTAAATTACCCGATACTGCCGGCGCGCATTTACAATTCCCGGCGTTTAAGCATGTTTATAAAGGTTTTTCGGGCAGTTTGGGACTAACATATAACATCAGCGAGCGTTTATTGGTAAAAGCAAACATTGCCAGAGGTTACCGTGCACCAAACATTACCGAGATCGGCTCAAACGGGCTTGATCCGGGCGCGCATATTGTTTACCTGGGCAACCGCGGTTTCAGCCCTGAGTTTAGCCTGCAGGAAGATATCGGAATTATTTCCTATTTGAAAGATGTTGACCTGATTGCCGAGTTTTTTAACAACCAGATTGATAATTACATTTACCAGGCTAAGCTCACCGATGCCAATGTCAACCCGGTAGTGATTGTTGCAGGTAACAGCACTTATGAGTACCAGCAATCAAAAGCCAGGCTTTATGGTGCCGAATTTACCGTTAACCTGCATCCGCAACACATTAAATGGCTTGCGTTTAATAACAGCATGTCCTATGTTACCGGTATCAATCAAAATCAACAGCTGATAGATAAATCAAATGGCGCGGCAAAATACCTGCCTTTTATTCCGCCGCTGCATATCCGGTCGGAATTAAAGGTTACTTTACAACAGGCTTATGGCATGTTTTCAAAAATCTGGTTTAAAACCGAAGCCGATGCATATACCGCTCAAAACCGTTTCTACGCTTTGGATAATACCGAAACAGCCACACCCGGGTATACCCTTATAAACATTGGCGCAGGCACAACCATCAAAGGAAAATCAGAAAAAACTTTTTGTGAGCTTTTTTTACAGGTTGATAATTTGTTTGATACCGCTTATCAGTCCAACCTCAACCGGCTAAAGTATTTTGAATATTACACTGCATCGCCAAACGGACACCTGGGCATTTACAACATTGGCAGGAATATTAGCTTTAAAGCGATATTTCCGTTTTAAGGTATTGCTTAAAGCCCGTGTTTACTCATTTGATCTCTTTTAACTTCGTCGAACTTTTTTCCACCTCCTTAAAATACAGGCGCAGGAAAAAGCCACATTGGCTATCTGTTTCGCACATTTCCACATCGTCTATAACGTAGGTCCAGTCGCCATTTTTAAAGGTATATGTCCGGCCACCCTGGGTACCTTGCGCTTCTTCAAGACCGTTGTTCAATATCAGATCTGGCTTTTCGGAATTTGGCCGGCCTTTGCTCCAGGAAACATAACGGATATTGTGATTAACCCTATCAAGTCTGATCAATAATTTAGTTGATTGCAGCACCAGTATATTTTCGTCCCAATGGTTAACGTCGGGGTACATTTTACTTTGGATTGCTTTGGTTAGCTGATTTTTTAATTCGATCTCGCGTTTTGAGCTATAGTTAATGGCTTTTAAATCGCCGGTTTCATTCAGCCAGATGTCGCCGTCAAAAGAGCCGCCAACTAACCCATATTCGCCATTATGCTCAAATATATCGGTATCATTATAAAGCGTCATCTTTTTCTTAAATGCCTCATCAAACAAAACTGGGAAATAGGCGATAAATTCTTTGGCATTGGTAATGTCTTTCAGTGGGTTTACTCTTTTAATAGGATAAGTTACCATCGTAGATAATTCCTTCGCTTTATTTGTTTTTATAAGCCTTACTATCTGTCTGTATCGTTTTATAATATCGGCGGGTATTTTGGCTTGTGCGTTTTGAATAACTAACAAAAACAGTGCGAGGTAAATTATCTTCTTCATCGGAATATGTAATTGTAAGGGCTAATTTAGTGTATATGAAAGATACATATGCATCGTTATATTGATAAAGGCTAATTAATTACCGCAATGGAAAACTCCGATATCACAGATCCGCTATTTCGCCAGGCTGTAGAAGCTATTGACCGGGGCGATATAATTACGTTGGAAGACCTGGTAACAAAAAACCTGCGGTTAATACATGATAGATTAAACTATCCCGACCCCGGATATTTTAAGGATCCGTACCTGCTGTGGTTTGTTGCCGATAACCCTATCCGCACGGGCAAATTAGCAGTTAATATTGTTGACATAACCAGGCTACTCATAGGGTTTGTAAAAAATAAGGCCGCGGATACCGCGCAGATGCAACTGGATTATACCCTGGGGCTGGTTGCAACCGGACGGATCCCTAAAGAATGCGGTGTACAAATTGAAATGATTGATGTGCTGATTGATGCGGGTGCAAAGCCCGGCGGCGGTTTGGGCGCATTGGCACACGGCAATATGGAAGCCGCTGCACACCTTATTGATCGGGGTGGTAAACTTACCTTGGCCGTAGCAATTGGCCTTGATAGGATGCCAGATGTTATTGATATGACAGCAACCGCAGGTAAGGAGGAATTATTGCTGGCGTTGGCTGTGGCCGGTTTTTATGGGAAACCCAATATGGTAGCCTATTTATTGAGTTTAGGGGCCGATCCAAATGGTTATCCTCAAAACAATGCCGGCTTTCATACACATGCTACGCCGCTGCACCAGGCTGTATACTCAGGTTCGCTTGATGCGGTGAAACTATTGGTTGAGGCCGGCGCAAGGCTTGATTTAAAAGATAAGGTTTACGAAGGAACGCCATTAGGCTGGGCAGAGTATATGGAAAAGGAAGAAAGCCCGGACGAACAGGTGAGAAGGAACTTTATAGCTATTGCCGAATATTTGAGGGGCATGAGCCCCAACCAAACTCTCCCCGGAAGTGAGGCTTAAATAAAAGTCAATCCGTAGTTTATACTAATATCACATTACTTGTTGTGTGTATAGATTAGCCGGAAGGGGGACTTTTTAGGGGAATATTTTTTTCGTTGTGCCCTCCGCTTTTACCATTATCTTTATGGCATCCCATTAGCTATATTTTTATGCCCCTACCTATAAAAAAAGTCATATTAAAAACACTCAAAATATTTGGCGTTACCCTGGTGAGCCTGTTAGCATTAATGTTTTTGCTGCCCTACCTTTTCCCGCAAACCATCACCAATAAAATAAAACAATGGGCTGGTGGCAGTATCAATGGCAAGCTCAATTTTTCGGGTACCAGCCTTTCGTTCTTTAAAAAATTCCCGGCGCTTACACTCACGCTGAATGATTTTTCGCTTAACGGCAGTGCGCCTTTTCAGGGTGATACGTTGGTGGCAGCTAAGGAGGTTTCACTGGCAATTGACCTATCGTCGGTGTTTAAAAGCAAAATCAATATCAACCGTATTTATTTAAGTAAAGCTACCATCAATATTGAGGTAGATAGTGCAGGGCATGCCAATTATAATGTGTACAAATCAAAAAACGCGCAGCCTGCCGCGGCGGCGGATACTGCAAGCGCCTCATTAGGTATTGAGCAGATATTGATAGAGAAAAGCCATTTAGTTTATAACGACAGATCAATACCAATGCTGGTTAATGCCAGCGATTTTAACTACAAAGGCAGCGGCGACTTAAGTAAAGATGTGTTTGACCTGTACACCCATACCGAAATTGGCTCGGTAGATTTTACTTACGCGGGGCAGCCTTACATCTTTCATAAAAAAGTAAATGCCGACCTGGTTACCAGCATTAATACAAAATCGTTTGCGTTTATATTTCAAAAAAATAACCTGATGATTAACCAGCTGCCTGTTGAGTTTAAAGGCCGGTTTGAGTTTTTAAAAGATGGCTATGGTATGGATTTCAGGATTAAATCTGAGCAAAGCGACCTGAGCGATATTTTTACCGCACTGCCTGCTCAATACGCCAAATGGATTGATGATACCGAGCTGAACGGAACCGGCAAAATCACCATGTCGCTTATTGGTAAATACATTGCCGCAACCAAAACCATGCCCGACCTGGATTTCAGCATGAAGGTGCGTAATGGTTTTATAGCCAATAAAAACACACCCGAACCGGTAAAAAATCTGTATCTCAATATGGATGCCAAAGTGCCCGGTTGTAATCCCGATAGTCTTAACCTGAATATTGATTCGGTATATTTCAATATCGGGAAAGATTATTTTGGTTCGGTGATTAAGGTAAAAGGTATCAAATCGCCAACTGTTTTTGCCAAGATCAATACAGAGATCGACCTGGAGAAATGGAACAAGGCCTTTGGTGTTAAAGCATTTGATGTAAGGGGCAGGTACTCCCTGCACATGATAGCCGATGGTAAATACACTACCGGGATAAAAAAGACAGGCATAAGGCATCACGTTGATACGGTGATAACCAGCATACCTAAATTTACGCTGCACTCGGGTTTCAGGGATGGATATTTTAAGTATTCCAAATTACCCGAAGGCATGAAAAACATCAGCTTTAACCTGGATGCCAATTGCCCCGACCATAACCCTGCGCACGCCACCATGGCCATGACCAACCTTAACATTAATGCACTAAATAACTATATAAAAGGCTATTTAAAATTGAGCAATACAGCCGGCGCTACGATTGATGCCAACCTGAAAGCGAAATTTAACCTAAGTGATATTAAACAATTTTACCCTGTGGATAGCATCGACCTGCGTGGCAACCTTGATGCTGATGTGCAAACCAAAGGCAGGTATATTCCCGAAAGAAGGATCTTCCCGGTTACCAACGCGCAGATTGATCTGCATGGCGGATATATTCAAACCAAATACTACCCGCACCCGCTGCAAAATATTGAGGTAAGCACAGCTATCAGCAATAATACCGGCTCATTAAAAGGATTGAAGGTGAATATCAAACCGGTATCCTTTACGTTTGAAGGCCAGCCCTTTATGCTGAAGGCTAACCTCAAAAACTTCGACGACTTGGATTATAGCATCAAATCGCAGGGCTCGCTGGATATTGGTAAAATTTACAAGGTGTTTGCTCTGGATGGCTACAATGTAAAAGGCCTTATCAGCACCAACCTATCCTTAAAAGGCAGGCAAAGCGATGCCACTGCCGGCCGGTATAATCAGCTGGCTAACTCGGGTACCATGAAGGTGAAGGATATTGCGCTCACGTCCGATTTGTTCCCTAAGCCGTTCCTGGTTAAAACAGGCCTGTTTAGCTTTAACCAGGATAAAATGAAGTTTGATAAGTTTACGGCCAACTACGGTAAATCGGTTATCGTGCTGGATGGCGCATTATCAAACGTGATAGATTATGCCCTTAAACCAAACTCACCCTTAAAAGGGGAGTTTAAACTAACAAGCGGACTTATTATCGCCGATGATTTTATGGTCTTTGCCGGCGGCCCGTCAACGCCAAAAGCCGCTAAACCGGGTGTTATCCTGGTACCCGCCAACCTCGATTTGAATTTTACTGCCGATGTAAAAAAGGTAAAATACAATGGCCTGGATATTAACGATGCCAAAGGGCAAATGAGCATTAGCAAAGGGCAGATTGTTTTAAAACAAACCGGTTTTACCTTGATAGGCGCCCCTGTAACCATGGATGCCACCTATGGCAGCATCAACCCGCAAAAAGCATATTTTGATTACCATATTGACGCCAGGGAGTTTGATATAAAAAGGGCCTACCGCGAGGTAAAGCTATTTCATGATATGGCCACATCTGCAGCAAATGCCGAGGGTATTGTATCGCTTGATTATAAACTGAGCGGCAAACTCAACAGCGATATGAAACCGGTGTATCCATCATTGAAAGGTGGGGGAGTACTATCGGTAAAAAAGGTTAAAGTAAAGGGTTTTAAACTGTTTGGCGCGGTAGGTAAACAAACCGGGCGCGATAGCCTGGGCGGCAAAAACGATGTAAGTAAAGTAGATATTAAAACCACTATAGCCAATAATATCATCACCATTGAGCGCACCAAAATGCGTATGGCCGGTTTCCGCCCGCGGTTTGAGGGGCAGGTAAGTTTTGATGGTAAGCTGAACCTGCAGTTTCGCCTTGGCCTGCCGCCATTGGGTATATTTGGCATCCCTATGACCATTACCGGCACACAGGATAAGCCAATTGTTCACCTGGGTAAAGGGAAGAAGGAAGATGAATTGAAGGAGACGGAGGAATAGATGTGCAGATGTGCGGATTTTAGATGTGCAGATTTTTTGCTATGATTTGTTTGCGGGGCCCGGAATATTGGCAATCATATCATACCTATCGGGGCCACCTATACCCAATGTTTGCAGGAGTTTTATTGAGTTTACGGCGCATTAACTTATGAGGGAGATTCATTAGCACGCACTGCCCATTTTTCGAGCTTATTAACCACATCATCTAACTTAAATGGCTTGCTTATATAGTCGTCCATACCTGCATCCATGCAAATTTTTAAGTCGGTTTGAAGTGCGTTGGCCGTCATCGCTATAATAAAGGGGCGTGCCGGGAAACGTTTTTTTATTATTTGCGTAGCTTCCAGGCCGTCCATTTTTGGCATTTGTACGTCCATTAAAATAATATCGAATGTTTTTTTATTAACCAAATCCAGGGCTTCCAGTCCGTCTGCTGCCAAATCAGCTTCATATCCCAGTTTATTCAAAACCTTCATAATCAGTTTTTGGTTCATCTGGTTATCCTCGGCAACCAAAATATTCAAAGGGTACTTTGCCGAAAAATTATCAGGTAACTTATGTTTTGCGGCATCGGCATGCAGTAGTTCATGAATGGGTAAATTTAAGTGTTTACCAAGTTCTTTTACAATATGCTTATGTAAAATATGTTGCTTGGCAGGTTTGGTTAATATAGAGCAAAAAAGGCCGGGATTATCTTTATGGAAAACATAGCTTATGGAGCTCAAAAGCATGATGGGTAATTCGGGGTATTTGTTGCGTATTAAGGTTGCCAGTTCAATTCCGTCCATAAACGGCATTTGCATATCGGTAATAACCAGCTTAAAATCATTATTATGTTGTGATAATATACTAAGTGCCTGTTTACCCGAATTAGCAATTACCGGGCTTAGCTTCCACTGTTCCAATTGACCTTTTAAAATGCGGCAATTGGTATCATTGTCATCAACAACCAAAATTTTACTGTTTTCAAAACCATTCATACTATGGTGTACCTGGGTTTGATCGGGCAGCAGGCTTTTGTGCGAGAGGATGGAAAAATGGAATGTGCTTCCTTTGCCAATTTCGCTTTCAACGCTGATTTTGCCGCCCATTAGTTTTACCAGTTGTTCGCTTATAACAAGGCCAAGGCCGGTGCCGCCGTACTGGCGGGTTGTTGATGAATCAACCTGCGAAAACGCTTTGAACAACCTGTGCAGCTTATCGGCAGAAATGCCAATACCTGTATCCTTTATCTCAAAGCTTAATTCGATGTGGTTGTCTTCTGAAGCGCTGAGCAGGTGTACTGCTACATAAATCTCGCCTTTTTTTGTAAACTTAATAGCGTTACTTATTAAATTGATCAGGATTTGGCGAAGCCTTAAACTATCGCCAACAATTTGCGACGGCACATCGTAGTCAATCTGGTAAACCAGGTCGAGTTTTAAGTGGGCAGCTTTTAAAGCAAAAACATCAAAAACTTCTTCAATACAGGTACGCAGGTTGAAATCTTTTTCCTCCAGCTCCATATTACCCGATTCTATTTTAGAAAAATCTAAAATATCGTTGATCACCGCCAACAAATCTTCGCCGCAGGTTTGTATCGATTCGGTAAAAGCACGTTGTTCTTCATCTAAAGGCGTTTCGGCAAGTAAAGAAGCCATCCCGATAACCCCATTCATAGGCGTTCGGATCTCGTGGCTCATTGTGGCCAAAAATATACTTTTAGCTTTGTTAGCTTCCGCTGCTTCAAGGGCCGATTTTCTTTCAATTTCTATTGCTTTGGCCAATTGCGCAGTGCGTTCTTTAACCTGGCGTTCCAGTTCGTCTTTTTGTTTCAATATAGCGCGCGTGCGGATGAGGTAAAATGTAGGCCCACCTGCAACAATAATCAAGATAATGATGAGCTTAAACCACCAGGTAAGCCAAAAAGGAGGTTTAATATAAATGCTGATAAATGCGCCTTTGTTATTCCATTTATCATCGTTATTAGATGCCTTAACCCTGAATGTATAATAACCCGGATCGAGGTTGGTATACGTAGCTGTTCGCTTATTGCCCACATAGTTCCAGTCTTTATCAAAGTTTTCGAGCTTATAAGCATATTGGTTTTTTTCGGGAATGGTATAGTTCAGGGCAGCAAATTCAAATGTAAATACCGATTGTTTGTAAGAAAGATTTATGGCGTTTGTTTCGCTAATATCTTTTTGAAGCGGTGAATTTTTACCGCCCGCGATAACCGGTTTGTTAAAAATCTGCAAACCTGTTATATAAACGGGAGGAATAAAGTTATTGTCTTTTAAACTATCGGGATAAAAAGTGCTGAATCCGTTAACGCCGCCAAAAAACATTTGCCCATCTGCAGTTTGAAAACGGGAGTGGCCTTTAAACTCATCTCCCTGCAACCCGTCAGAAATGCCATAGTTTCTGATGATTTTAGTTTTGGGATTAAACCTGGAAATCCCCTTGTTGGTGCTTAACCAGAAGTTGCCTTTCCCATCTTTCACAATAGTGTAGATCACATTATTTGGCAACCCTTCCCTTTCGGTATATATCGTAAATGTATGGCTGCGCTTGTTAAAATGGTTAAGGCCGCCGCCATTTGTACCTATCCACATCTCGCCATCATCTGTTTCGGTAACAGATTCGATAGTGTTGTTTGATATACTGTGTTTGTTTTCCTCATCATGCCGGTAATGCGTAAAACGGCCGGTTTTAGGGTTTAATATATCCAGGCCATTATCGGTACCTATCCACATATTGCCTTGCTTATCCTGGTATACGGTAGTAACAATATCGCCGCTCAGGCTGTTATTATCCCGGGGATTGTTCCTGTATTGGGTAAAAAGGCCGGTTTTTACGTCATAATAATTAAGGCCGCCTTTCCAGGTTCCTATCCATATATTGCCGTCATGGTCTTTATACATGTTGTTGATATCTGAAAGGGAAAGACTGCGCGGATTGTTAGCCTGGGGCATGTGATGCGTAAAGGTTCCCTTTTTTTTATCAAACAAATCAAAACCTCCTATATGATAGCCAATACCAATAAGGTTTTTATCTAATGGTACAATTGCCATTACATAATTATTACTTATGGTATTGCTGTTGTTGTCGTCATGCAGGTAATGAGTAAAGGTTTTCTTCTTCCTGTTAAATAAGTTGAGGCCGCCACCATCGGTACCAATCCAAATATTTTCATCTGTGTCGTCGCCCGAGATGGCCAGAACGATATTGTTGCTTAAACTATTTGGGTTGTTTGGGTTTTGACTGTAGGAGGTAAATTTATTACCAAACCCGGGCAAAAAGTTTATACCGCCTGAGTAAGTGCCAATCCAGGTATTTCCTGTATCATCCTTATATAAGCAATAAACAGAGTTACTGCCAAGGCTGTGATGGTCATTTGCATCAAATTTATAACTAACAAACTTATTAGCCTTGTAATCAAGTACGCTAATTCCGCCATTTTCGGTTCCTATCCACAGTTTGCCGTCGCCGCTTTCCAGCATCGAAAGAATATCATTATGGCTGATGCTGTTACTATTATTGGGGTTATGTTTAAAATTTATAAATGAATCGTTTTTGTTGTTGTATAATGCCAGCCCGCCGCCATGCGTTCCTATCCAAATATTGCCCTTACCATCTTTATATACAGCTTTTATCCAGCTGGCGCTAATACTTTTATTGTTGGCAGGGTCATGAACATAGCCAACAAACTTACCGTTTTGGGGATTAAAATGATAAAGGCCATCATCGGTTCCTATCCATAGCCAGCCATTATTATCCTGGGTAAGCTGGTTTATAAAATCGTTAACTAAACCGTTGGTGGTTTTATCTGTATGTGTGAATTTTTTAAATGAACCATTTGCCGCGTTAAATAAATACAAGCCTTTACTGGTGCCCAGCCAGATCCTCTTTTTATTATCTAAAAAAACAGACCGGACGGAGAAAGTTAAATTGTTACCTGAGTAATGGATAAATGTATTTGTTGCGCGGTCAAATTTGTCAAGGCCGCTTTCGGTTCCAATCCATAAATTACCGGCACCATCTTCCATAATAGCCAATACATAATTGTCAATAATGGTGGCTTTGTTTTTTTGGTCGTGTTTATAGTGTGTAAAATGATAGCCATCGTATTTATTTAGGCCATCCTCGGTTCCAAACCACATAAAGCCGCGGCTGTCTTTAATAATGGCAGTTACATGGCTTTGCGAAAGGCCTTCATTGGTACTAAGTCGTTTAAATTGCGGACTTTGCGATTGCGGGTAACACAGGCCGGAGTAAAGCAGGGATATACACGAAAAAAAAAGAAATATCAGCCTCATTTTATGGTGTTGGTGCTTTTCTTGTAAATGTATGTTGCGGTTAACTTATGGTTAAAATAAACAATACAAGCTATAAGCCAAATTGTAATTATGTTGGTTTGTTAACTCATAGGATGACCTTCGCTAAAATAATAAATTACCATTATAAAAAAACGCGTTTTTTTGGCTTTAGTATACTAATAGTTTACTTATTTAAATGATGGGTAACTGCCATTTTGTTTTTTAATTTTCAGTTTTTATAAAAGTGCCGGGCTGGTACTTATTAATAATGGAAAGGATTTTATTTTTTTTGCTTTTATAATAAATGCCGCAGGCTATATGGCTTTTGTTTTAAGTTAATCAGTGTTTTACATGGTACGGAAATAACCGGGAAATTGTTTCAGTTTATTGCCTTTTAGTTAAGTAGATGTCTCGCCATTATTGCGGGGCAAGCTTCCTCTAAATCTCCCCCGGAATGGGAGACTTGATAAATTCTTACGGCCCTCGTTTCCGGGGAGGGTTGGGGCGGGGCTGATGCTTCGTGCCTACCTATGAGGCATAAAGGCCTGTCAGTCTGAGCCTGTCGAAGACTCGTGCGGAGAGGCCCTTGCCCGCTATGCTTCGACGGAGATGAGTATGACGAATTCCGTTTTAGATAACCATCGGCTTTGAACGCTGGCATCGACTCACCCCAACCAGGCTTCGCCGGTCGACCCTCTCTCCGGCTTACGCCGCAAAGAGGGTGAAGCTCATTTTTTATTTTTTTTAGCCCCCTCTATGCGCGAAGCGGAGTGAGGGGCAGACGTCCGTTAGCTAACGGATCGTTGGGGTGAGTCGACTCGCAGCCATGCGATATACGTCATGTCCCTTTCAGAGTTTCGCGAAATATTATCACTACCCATGATGTATTTGCAAAAAAGCCATTTGTCATGCTTCACTCCGTTCACTGTTGTCCGGTAAAAAGTTTCATTGTTAAAAAAAGGATTGATTAGGAGATAAAAACAAGGATTTATGTTTTAAACCCGATGTCCAAGCCCCCCAATTTTAGTTGCCGGTCGTGAGCAGTTGCGACGGACAGCTTCTCGGGATCGTTCAGAAAGTTAAACAGATGGATATAACTCATCAGGTGCAGTCTGATAATAGAACTCAGATTAGAGAAAGC